>DGES01000035.1:2670-3152 GCA_002386065.1 Firmicutes bacterium UBA3920 | reverse complement strand
ATTATTGTTCAATAGAACATACATTTTATTATAATTATGGAGCTGTTCGATATGCAAAGGAGATGGGAGAGGATGTACCATATAATCCTGGCGTGAGAGATGAATTATTAAAGCACCACGAGCTAATGATGCCTAATATTATATATGTAAAGAACAATCAATCTTATTTTACTTATGATCCTAACATAGCTAAAGATTGGAATAATGAAATTCACGATCCTATTGCATGGGTTTTTAATAACAATAATATGGGTGTAGGCGGAAACTTCTACGCAACCTCCATATCAAATGGAACATTTCGTCCTAAAATAGAGGATTATGAAGACCCGATGAAATCTCTAGAAGATGCTATTATAGAGTCTGATTTGCAGCATAATATTGTATTCGTACAATCTCTCTATAGCACTGTGGATAAATATATATATGATACTAGAAACTTAATATTGCTAGAGCTATCTATGATGATCCTAGCGTTCATCATT
>DGES01000035.1:1515-2400 GCA_002386065.1 Firmicutes bacterium UBA3920 | reverse complement strand
CATTTTATGTATCTATTGCATCCCATTATATTTTGGTCAATAATCTTTTTGCTGTTAGTTGGATTCGACGTTACAAAAAAATATGGTGTGGGCTGGGTAGCAGGCATAGTATTTGTGATGTTCGCAGTTGAATTTATCCTATCTATCATACTATTGCGTATAAAGGAATTTGAAAAACAGATCAATGTCTTGAAAGGGGCGTAATGAAAGATGTATGCAATAAAGCTAGAAGATATACATAAACGATACGGTAAGAATGTGATATTTGATGATTTTAATCTATCTGTAAAAAAGGGTGAGATGGTTGCCATTGTGGGTGATAGTGGTGTCGGGAAGAGCACATTATTAAATATGATTGGACTTTTGGAGAGGCCAGATAGTGGAAGTTTGACAATCTGTGGCGAAGAAAATCCTCAAATTAATAGCAAGACGACCACCCTTTTACAGAGAAATATTTTGGGATATTTATTTCAAAACTATGCTCTAGTAGATAATATGACTGTAAATCAAAATTTAGATATTGCCTTAGAATATAGAAAAGTGAAGAATAGAAAATTGGCAAAGAAACAGGTCTTAGAAAAAGTAGGCCTATCAGGCAAGCTAAAGAATAAGGTCTTCGAACTTTCAGGTGGTGAGCAGCAGCGCATAGCAATTGCACGTCTAATGCTAAAACCATGTGAAATAATCTTGGCAGATGAGCCTACGGGATCGCTCGATGATAATAACAGGGATATTGTAATAGGTTTATTGAAAGAGTTTAATGAGCAGGGTAAGACCATTCTAATTGTTACACACGATAAGGTTGTGTCTGGTGTTTGTGAACGAGTGGTACAATTATAAGGAGAAATATATTATTTGTATGTATTTTGAGTTTCCGCAAAAAAA
>DGES01000035.1:0-1284 GCA_002386065.1 Firmicutes bacterium UBA3920 | reverse complement strand
TTTACATATTGAATGCTAAAAGCATTGATTTATCTATGATTCAGAAAAAAATGCGGAAACTTAAGGTATGTATAACTTGCAACCACTCAAAAAATGTAGTACAATGAACTTGCTACAAACGATTGCACAAACCTTTTCACGAAAGGAGAATGATATTGTGGGACATCAAAAGTTTAATTACAAATCTTTAAACGATCTAAGAGAAGATGTTGACAGATTAAAAGTTGACTTACCTATATCTGAAGATTTGGGTATATTAAGTGACAGCATAATGATAGGTAATAGGGAATTACCTAATAGGTTAACTATACATCCTATGGAGGGAGCTGATGGTACGGCAGATGGTAAGCCAAGTGAATTGACATATCGCAGATATGAGAGATTTGCTAGGGGAGGAGCAGGTCTTATATGGCTTGAGGCAAGCGCCGTTGTTCATGAAGGTAGAGCAAATCCAAGGCAACTATACATGTGTAAGGAAAACAAATCTGATTTTGAAAAACTTCTTGAAAAGATACATAAGACAGCAGAGTTGGAATATGATCGCTCTCCTTATACAGTTATACAGTTAACCCATTCAGGTCGACACAGTAGGCCGGAAGGAAAACCTGCTCCGATAATTGCAACGGCTAATCCATATATGGACAAATTCTTACCAGATGAATATAAAATTATAACGGATGATGAATTAAAAAGATTAGAAGACAAATTTGTTGAAGCAGCTGTACTGGCAAAGGAGATAGGATTTGATGCAGTGGATATAAAGAGCTGCCATGGTTACCTTATATCTGAGCTTTTATCATCGTTTACTAGAGAAGGTGAGTATGGAGGTAGTTTTGAAAATAGAACTCGATTTTTGCGCAATGTGGTAGATAAGATAAGGGATAGATTGGGTGATAGTATTGATATTACTCTTCGTCTAAATGCCTATGATGCAATTCCATATCCATATGGATTTGGTGTAAGTAAAGATGATGTAAGTCAACCAGATCTAAGGGAGCCTATAAAATTACTACAATTGCTCAAGGAAAAGGGTGTAAAATTTGTAAATATAACTACGGGAAATCCATATTATAATCCCCATGTAAATAGACCATATGATTTAGGACCATATATACCAGATGAACATCCTTTAGAGGGGATTTCTAGGATGTTAAATGTGATAAGAGAGATACAAGGAGCTGTACCTGAGATGATAGTAATATCTACAGGTTATAGTTGGCTCAGGCATTTAGGGCAATATGTAGCAGCTGGAGGAATAAAAGAAGGTTGGTTTAAGATGGCGGG
>DGES01000097.1:541-4335 GCA_002386065.1 Firmicutes bacterium UBA3920 | reverse complement strand
TCTGGTGATGATTTAGAGAAGAATATGGAGCGGATAAAAAGTCATCTCCATGTTCTTTTTGCCCAGATACTTACAAGAAGATATTCTGAAAAATTAAAAGAGATAGCAGAGAAAACTAAAGATGTAAGTAAAATAAAAGATAGAGAACGAGATACTATAAAACCTCAGGTAAAAAGAAAAAGAGTCGATAAGGCAAAGACAGTTAAGTTATGTAGTGTGGATGTAATCGTAGTTGCGGCATCTACTGGGGGACCTAGTGCATTGGAGAAGGTACTTATGGAGCTTCCATCAGACATACAAGTACCTATACTTATTGTTCAGCATATGCCTCCAACTTTCACAAAGATGCTTGCAGATACTCTAAATGAGAAGACAGATATCTTTGTAAGGGAAGCTAAGGAAGGTGATGAAATAGAGGCAGGTCTTGGATTAATTGCTCCAGGGGGATATCATATGGTGGTAAAGGCAGAAGGCACAAAAAAAATAATAGGTATCGAGGACACATGCCGTATACATGGGGTAAAGCCTGCTGCAGATGTATTATTTGAATCAGTGGCTGACTCATATATGGATTGCGATGTTCTTGCAATAATACTTACTGGTATGGGAGTTGATGGGACTCAAGGTGTAAGGGCACTAAAATCCAAGACTAATTGCTATTGTATAACCCAAAGCGAAGAGAGTTGTGTTGTATATGGTATGCCTAAAAGTGTATATGAAGCGGGATTATCAGATGAAGTAGTTCATATAGATAAAATTGGAAAGAGGATTATAGATATAATAGCGGGTAGGGCTTGAGGTAATTTTAAAATGTATCATCTAAAAAGTTTGTATTTTGTATAATATAATATTTTAGTTTTTGTAGAATTATAAGCAAAAATAGCTTTATGCCCTTTAGAAAATTTGATAATATACTTATAGAGGATATTTTATTTAAAATTAAAGTTAAGATGGCTAAAATTTATATATGGTACTCATAAGGGGTATGTATAGATAAAAAAGGAAGAATAGGCCAATGTACACTTCAGACAAATGGAGATGTATCTTAATATATTATGCGAGGGGATTTTATGGGGTATAATGTGCTTATAGCAGATGACATGTTCTTAAATAGAAAGCTTATAAAATCTGTATTGGAAAAGAATATTGAAGGTGTTAATTTTTATGATGCAGTAGACGGTCACGAGGCGCTAAAATATATAGAGGATAATGATGTGGACCTCATAATATTAGACCTTATAATGCCAAATAAAAATGGATTTGATGTATTAAAACAGATAAAATCCAAAGGAGAACACAAGGATATTCCGGTCATTGTAAATTCAGCGGTGGATGAGATAGATACAATAAAAAAAGCATTAGAATTGGGTGCTAATGAGTATTTTACAAAGCCCTTAACCTTGGAACAATTAGAGATAGTACTTCCCATAAAGGTAAAAAATGCTCTTAAGAGCTATGAACAGCACAAATTATTGAAACAGATGAATGAACGTTTAAAAGAGGAATTAAGATTTGCAAATAATCTTCAACATACTCTAATAGTGGAGCATAAGGAATTAGCTGGCGGCAGTATGGTAGGGAAGTATATTTCATGCAGTGAAATTGGTGGAGATTTTTATGACTGTAATCAGACAGATGAAAGATTGTGGTTTATAATTGCGGATGTATCAGGGCATGGTGTAGCAGCAGCCATGATTTCATCTATGATTAAGGTAATGTTTACGAACTGTGTACAATCGTTTAGAAGACCATCTGAGGTACTAAAATGTATGAATAATATGTTCTATCCTATGACATCAGGGAAATATCACATAACTGCGTTTGTGGGGATGGTTTGTCAAGATAGACTTATATACTCAAATGCAGGTCATCCCTATCCTATTGTAATCAGTTCTAGTAATGATAATGTAAGCATGTTAGAGAAAAACGGTCTCATACTTGGCGTGTTTGAAGATACAACTTACAGTGATGATGAGATATCGGTAGAAAAAGGAGATATGATATTTTGCTATACAGATGGACTCCTTGAACCACAGCTAATGTCAAATGGGAGAAAGTGTTTTACCTGTGATGATATTTATAGCTTTATATCTTTACATAGAGATGAGGCTATGGCTGATATTGAAAGTTTTATAGAGTTTACGATTGAACATTTTGTTAAAGTGGATTCAAGATTGTTGAAGGATGACGTGGCTATAATGAGTATAGTGATTAAATAAATAAAAAATCCAGGATATCCTGGATTTTTTATTTATTCTTCCTCTTCGTATACCACTTTATTCTTTTCTGCAAAGTTTTTAAGTACATCATTTACCCAATTAAAGTCATCTTTGAGTTTGTCTTTTTGGATTACATATAGTGTGTTGTCGCCATTTATAAATATTTCTATTCGCTCTACCGGTTTTTCAGTAAACAATTTTTTCTGCATAGCTGTAGTCTTTTTAATCTTTCCTATTCTGTTTGCATTGAACCTTTTCCAATGTTTTGAGCCCTCTATACCTAGAGCTAGCTCTCCAAGATCTGCATTGAACTCTTTGACGTACATCTCGTTGGCGGCAGACATTTTCTTCCCCCCTACTTATACGTTTTGCTCCTGCGTATTAAAAACGTTGAGGGTAGGTTGATGTAGATTTAGAACCGGCTATGTTGAAAAAGAAATTGTGATGTGTGCAGAAGCTAAAATCATTATAACATATTTTTACACATAAGAAAAGGGAGAAAACAACTTTAATCATCGGTTTTTCAAAAATATAGAAAAATACAAAACTCAAAAGAAAATAAAACTGAGGTCAAGTTCAATTTTTTACTAAACAAAAACTCTTCTTTATAGTACTATATAGGTATAGAACTAATAGAAACATATATCTATGATCAAATAAAATGTGTTATGATTACAAGAGATTTTTTGATTATAGATGAATTTCATTTATAAATAGTGAAAATTTATAAAAAAAGATTAGGGAAATGATAGATATGGGAGGTACAGATTATGAGTATTATAAGAGATATAAATTTAGCCCCAAAGGGAAGGGCAAGAATAAACTGGGTAAAGGGCTATATGCCACTTTTAAACCAGTTAGAGAGGGAATTTGAGTTAGAGAAACCTTTTAAAGGTAAAAAAGTGGCAATATCGGTACACTTAGAGGCAAAGACGGCATATTTCGCCCTTGTCTTGGCAAAGGGAGGGGCACAGGTCTCTATTACAGGGAGCAATCCTCTATCCACCCAAGATCATATCGCAGCAGCACTTGCAGCGGAGGGGCTTAATGTATATGCTTGGCATGGTGCGACTTCTGATGAATATAGTGAGCATTTAAATAAGACATTGGATTTTGGACCCCATATAATAATTGATGATGGAGGAGATCTAGTTCACATGCTACATACTAAAAGATTGGATCTGATGCCACATATATTAGGTGGATGTGAGGAGACTACAACGGGTGTCTTAAGGCTTAGGGCGAGGGAGAGGGAAGGCGAACTTAAATTTCCCATGATAGCAGTAAATGATGCATATTGCAAATATTTATTTGACAATAGATATGGGACAGGACAGTCAGTATGGGATGGCATAATGCGTACTACCAATCTTATAGTTGCAGGTAAGACTGTGGTAATAGCTGGCTATGGTTGGTGTGGGAAAGGTGTAGCTGCAAAGGCAAAGGGGCTTGGTGCAAATGTTATTATCACAGAGGTAGATCCCATAAAGGCACTAGAGGCAGTTATGGATGGCTTTAGAGTCATGACTATGGATGAGGCCTCCGCCCTTGGTGATATATTTATAACAGTTACTG
>DGES01000097.1:0-173 GCA_002386065.1 Firmicutes bacterium UBA3920 | reverse complement strand
TATGGCAAATAGGGTATATGAGGTGCCAGATACAATAGATAAAAGGGTGGCTAAGATGGCACTTAAGGCAATGAATATAGATATAGATGTGTTATCGCCGGCGCAGAGAGAGTATCTTTCAGGTTGGGGTGAATAATATGGAGAAGACACAAGTGTCCCTTTTAATAAAGGGT
>DGES01000082.1:644-9738 GCA_002386065.1 Firmicutes bacterium UBA3920 | reverse complement strand
GGTAAATTTCGTTTACCTTGACAGTGAAAAATCCATCTGTTATAATGGGGACGAAATGGACATATAAATAAACTTTTTATATATCAAATATTGTATTTAAAACCATGCAATTAAGTCATGGGGACTTAGTCTCCATGACTAGCTTGCTATGGGCATATAGGTTTTGGTATATATATTTCCCCAATACAAATATGGTGTACATAGGTTTTGGGGGAATAGGATTCAATAAAACTAATATAGAAGGGGTATGAGGTATATGGCGAAGCACATGAAGACCATGGACGGTAATACCGCTGCAGCCCATGTGGCATATGCATTTACAGAGGTTGCTGCGATATATCCTATTACACCGTCCTCTCCTATGGCTGAGGTTATAGATGAATGGAGTGCCCATGGGAGGAAAAATATTTTTGGACAAACTGTAAAGGTTTCTGAAATGCAGTCAGAAGCGGGAGCTGCCGGCGCAGTTCACGGTTCTTTAGCAACAGGAGCTCTAACCACAACATTTACAGCATCTCAAGGTTTGCTCCTTATGATTCCTAATATGTATAAAATTGCAGGCGAACTCTTACCAGGTGTATTCCATGTATCTGCTAGAGCATTAGCAAGCCATGCTCTGTCCATATTTGGCGATCATTCAGACGTCATGGCATGTAGACAGACTGGATTTGCATTACTTGCATCTGGCAGTGTACAGGAAGTTATGGATATTGGAAGCGTAGCGCATCTGGCATCCATCAAGTCGAGAGTACCGTTCCTGCACTTTTTTGATGGATTTAGAACGTCCCATGAGATACAGAAGATTGAGGTAATAGATCAGGAAGACTTAGCTAAATTAGTTGACTATGATGCAGTTAACGAATTTCGTCAACGTGCACTTAGTCCTGAACGCCCTGTAATACGTGGAACAGCACAAAATCCAGATATATTCTTCCAAGCTAGGGAGTCAAGTAATAGATTTTACGATGCGGTGCCCGATATAGTAGAAGAATATATGAACGAAATCACGAAACTTACAGGAAGAGAATATCATCCATTTGTATATTATGGACATCCTGAAGCTGAAAATGTGATAGTGGCAATGGGTTCTGTCACAGAGACAATAGGCGAAGTTGTTGATTATCTAACAGATAAGGGCGAGAAGGTAGGTGTACTGAAGGTCCATCTATATAGACCATTCTCTCCTAAATATTTCTTTAATGCAATGCCTGAAACAGTTAAGCGTATTGCAGTACTTGATAGAACTAAAGAACCAGGTGCCCTTGGAGAGCCACTATATCAAGACGTATGTGCTATTTATAGTGAAAGGGATAAGGAAAATATGCCAATTATAGTTGGTGGACGTTATGGTTTAGGTTCTAAAGATACAACACCTTCTCAGATCAAGGCTGTATTTGACAATCTTAATATGGAAGAACCTAAAAATCGCTTTACAATTGGTATCGTAGATGATGTAACCCATACATCCTTGCCAGTTACAGAGTCGATAAATACAGTACCTGAGGGTACGATAAGTTGTAAGTTCTGGGGACTTGGTTCCGACGGTACCGTTGGTGCTAATAAGAATGCAATAAAGATAATCGGTGATAATACCGATATGTATGCTCAAGGATATTTTTCATATGACTCTAAAAAGTCAGGCGGGGTTACAATATCCCATTTACGATTTGGTAAGCATCCTATTACATCCACATACCTCATTGATCAGGCTGACTTTATAGCTTGTCATAATCAGGCTTATGTGAACCAATATGATGTATTAGAAGGATTAAAAGATGGCGGAACATTCTTATTGAACTGCATATGGACACCGGAAGAACTAGAGGATAGATTACCTGCTCATATGAAGAGGTATATAAAAGAGCACAATATCGACTTCTATACAATAAATGCTATAGATATAGCCAGAGAGATTGGACTTGGTGGTAGAATTAATATGATAATGCAGGCTGCATTCTTTAAGCTGGCAAATGTTATACCTATAGATGAAGCGGTTGTATATATAAAGGATGCAATAAAGACAACCTATGGCAGAAAAGGCGATAAGATTGTTGAGATGAACTATACTGCAGTAGATAGAGGTTTAGATTCTCTCGTAAAGATAGATGTGCCTGATAGTTGGGCAAATGCTGTAGATGAAAAAGAGGAAGAAGAGGACGTTCCAGAGTTTATAGAAAAGATATTACGCCCCATGAATAGTCAGAAAGGGGATACACTGCCTGTTAGTGCATTTGTTGGTGCAGAGGATGGCACATTCCCTCCTGGAACATCGAAGTATGAGAAACGTGGTATAGCAGTGACTGTACCTGAGTGGCAGATAGAAAATTGCATACAGTGTAACCAATGTTCATTTGTATGTCCTCATGCCGCTATTAGGCCATTTTTACTAGATGAGGATGAAAAGGCTAAAGCACCTGAGACATTTGAAACTAAACAGGCGCTTGGTAGAGGATTAAAGGACTTTGGATATCGTATACAGGTATCGCCACTAGATTGTACAGGCTGTGGAAACTGTGCTGATGTATGTCCTGCTAAAGAAAAGGCCCTTGTAATGAAACCGCTTGATACTCAGTTAGATACCCAAAAGCCAAACTGGGAATTTGCAATGACAGTTAAACCCAAAGATAATGTAATGCCTAAGACTACTATAAAGGGCAGTCAGTTTGCTGAACCATTGCTTGAGTTTTCCGGCGCATGTGCTGGATGTGGTGAGACACCTTATGCCAAGCTTATAACCCAATTGTTTGGTGATAGGATGATCATAGCAAATGCGACAGGATGTTCATCTATATGGGGAGGAAGCGCACCATCTATACCATATACAACAAATGTAAACGGTAAAGGTCCTGCATGGGCAAATTCACTGTTTGAAGACAATGCTGAGTTTGGATTTGGTATGTATCTTGCATTTAAGCAGATGCGTGAGAAGATTGCCGATAATGCAAAGGCTCTTTTAAAACAAGATATACCTGAGGATTTAAAGGCAGCCTTGAAGGAATGGTTAGATAGTAAAGATGATGGTGAAGCGTCCAGGAAGGCTACAGATAAGCTTATGCCACTTCTAACTGGTGAAGTACTTGAAAACAAGCTAGTTAAGGAGATATATGAGCGTAGAGATCATCTTGTTAAGAGATCTCAATGGATATTCGGCGGAGATGGCTGGGCTTATGATATTGGCTATGGTGGACTAGACCATGTGCTTGCATCAGGTGAAGATGTAAACATATTTGTATTTGATACAGAGGTCTATTCCAATACAGGTGGACAATCATCTAAGGCGACTCCTACAGCAGCAGTTGCTAAGTTTGCTGCATCAGGTAAAAAAGTTAAGAAAAAGGATCTGGGTCTTATGGCAATGAGCTATGGTTATGTATATGTGGCTCAAGTTGCCATGGGTGCGAATATGAACCAGCTTATTAAGGCATTGACAGAGGCAGAAGCTTATGATGGTCCATCCCTCATAATAGCTTATTCACCATGTATAAACCATGGTTTAAGACGCGGAATGGGTAAGACCCAAGAACAAGCTAAGCGTGCTGTTGAAGCCGGCTATTGGCATCTATATAGATATAATCCTACTCTTAAGGATGAAGGTAAGAATCCATTTATACTTGACTCTAAAGAACCTACAGAGTCATTTAGGGATTTCTTAATGAGTGAAGTACGATATACATCACTTATGAAGACATTCCCAGAAATAGCAGATGAACTATTTGCAAAGGCAGAGCGGGATGCAAAGGAAAGATATGAGACATATAAGAAGCTAGCAGAGCAAAAGTAACTATATAAAAAAAGGGATACATGCTGTATAGTGTGTATCCCTTTTTTTATATAATGTAGATGTATTATCTCCATGTTTTTTTATATAGAAATTACCAAGCGTTTTCATGGATTTTATTTCTGTCAAACCTGTCTTCTCTTTCTTTATCTTCGAATCTATTTTTTCGTCAGAAAATAACGGATATTTGATATAGTTTAAATAATAAACTTAATATTTTGTAGTTTTAATAGGAAACTTAGCTTTTCTCCTTAATACAAGTGATAAGTATAAATAAAATAAGGAAAAAAATTTATCTTATGTGAAAGAATATATGCCCATATAAATTATATCATTGGTTTATAGAAGGGACAAGAGTTACGATTAGTCAAATATATATTTATAAAATTAAATAAAATGATAGAAAAGTTCAAATAAAATGGAATGATAAATATATTATGCAAGTTCGTAATATCTTCCTAAGTTTTTCTCTAATGCAGATTTTATGGAGTCATATGCAGTACAGCCTTCTGTATCATGATGATCAGCTAATATATTATATATATTTGAATCTGTTTTATTTGCGATTATTTCGTACATAACATCAATAGTTAGGGGAGAGGGAATTGCTTTAGACAGCATGGAACAGTCAGATGAAACAACAACCTCTGCATCTTGCATATTTTTTTGATTGACTTCTACTAAAATTTCTTGTTTACACCTATCACAAACAGAGGAATATTTACACATACTATCAACCTCCTTGCTAGAGTTGAATTTAAACTAATATTGGTAACTATATTATAGCATTAAAAAATATATGGTAAAGAACCAATGAGGCATTATATTGTTAATATTTTGACAATTGCAATAACGAATATAAGAAATTTCATAAATGGACTTGTTTTTTAACGAAGATATTCTTTAATTATATTCATTTTTTGGGATTAATAAGATTTTAAACTCCGTAATAAAACTAAAAAAATGATAAAGAAATATCAATTGTAACCAAAATTTAATTAAGTTGTAACCAAAATTTAATAAGTAGATTGTAAGGAAAGAAGTAAATTTTTTGAGTTGCTGAATATTAGATACTATAATATACTAAGAACATATGGGATATCTTATAATGTAACAAAAACAAAGAGTAAGTTGAGTAGCCGTAGATAACCACTGATAATATTATTAAAGGCTCACTATATAATATTCTTAGCATTAAATTTAATAACTATAATGTCGCCAAAAAGTAATATAATAGAGTTTAATTAATTGTTTTAAAAAAGTTTTAAAGAGGTTTTAGAATATGACAACAGATGAATTATGGGAAAATTTAGAGGCTGTGGTTGTAGGGTGCAAAATGTGCGATTTGTGTAAGGGTCGAACCCACTCAGTATTGGGTGAGGGTAATAGGCAGGCGTCTATAATGTTTATAGGCGAAGGACCAGGTCGTCAAGAGGATTTGCAGGGCAGACCATTTGTAGGTCCTGCAGGTCAATTGTTTGATAAGATGCTTAGAGCCATCGATCTTACTAGGGACGATGTATATATAGCAAACATAGTAAAATGTCGTCCTCCAAGAAATAGAGAGCCTAGCGAAGAAGAAGCTAATAGATGTCTTCCATATCTTAGACGACAGGTATATCTAATTCGCCCCAGTATAATAGTATGTCTTGGTGCTACTGCCCTTAAATATGTCATAGATAAAGATGCCCGTATAACTAAAGTACGCGGTCAATGGTACGAAAGAAAGGGTTATTTCTTGACATCTACATATCATCCTGCAGCCTTACTTAGAGATCCTCAAAAAAAATATGAGGCATGGGAAGATTTTAAATCTATAAGGGACAAACTCTGCGAATTATAATTCATATATGGTAGATAATATATTATGTATATTTAAATTCTATAAACCATAGTAAGAAGTAAGTAATGAGGTGATAGATTGAATAGGGAAAATAAGATGGCCCAACTTGCCCTTTTTAAAAAGGAATGTAAGTCATTTTTTAGTCAAATATATCATGATACAGAAAAAATTTTAGTATTCGGCGAAGGAAATGTAAATTCACCTATGGTATTAGTGGGGGAAGCCCCAGGGGAACAAGAGACTATTAAGCAGCGACCTTTTGTAGGTAAGGCAGGAAAAAACTTAGAGGAGTTTTTAGATATACTTGAGTTAGAACGAGAAGATATATATATAACAAATGTGGTTAAGTTTAGGCCATTTAAGAAGAATGAGAAGACAGGCAGGCTATCAAATAGGCCTCCCACAAGGGAGGAGATAGACTTAAGTCGGGTTTGGCTTATAAAAGAACTTACAATAATAGAGCCTAAAGTGGTAGTAAGTTTGGGCAATACTGCACTTAAGACATTATCAGGGCGTAGAGATATAAAAATAGGTGATGTCCATGGTAATCCATTTGATATAGAGATAGGCGATAAAGGTTATGTGACCAGCCTCTTTCCTCTTTATCATCCAGCAAGTATCATTTATAGACGGGAGCTCAAGGCTATATATGAGGAAGACCTCAAGAAACTTAAGGCATATATGGACAGTTTGGTCTAATACAAGTTTTTATTAAATCTTGAGTTGATGTGACTTTTGCTATCTAAGTATTTAATGGAGTATTGCAGATTATTGTATGCTCTCAAAGAGGTTTATGTTCTTTGTTGAATAATAAACATAAACAATTTGTAAGTTAATGTGGATTTGTTTTATTTTTATAAAAATGTAATCAACTTGAATACAGAATGCAAAGAATGCTAAAATGTAAAGGTATAGTGCCAATTTAGCAAAAAGTTATGGATATAGTTAATTGAATATATTTTTTGTTATGTAAAGATATAGGCTAATAGATAAATATGAATATTATCTATTGGACAGAAAAACTTATGAAGGAAGGGAATGAAAGTATGAGTCAAAGAAAGAGAATATTTAGTGGAAGTCAACCGTCGGGTTTTTTGACCCTTGGAAATTATGTAGGTGCTTTAAAAAATTGGGTCGAATTACAGGACGAATATGAATGTATATATTGCATAGTAGATCTTCATTCACTGACAGTAAGGCAAGATCCTAAAGAGCTCAGAAGGCGAAGTCTTTCATTTTTAGCACAATATATGGCATGTGGTTTAGATCCTAAAAAGAGTATAATATTTATACAATCACATGTGAGTGCCCATGCTGAACTAGCATGGATATTAAATTGTTATACATATATAGGCGAACTTAGTAGAATGACACAATTTAAGGAAAAGGCAAAAAAGCATCCTGATAATATAAATGCAGGGCTTTTCACATATCCTGTACTCATGGCTGCCGATATTTTACTATATCAGACAGATTTAGTGCCTGTGGGAGAAGATCAAAAACAACACCTTGAAATAACTCGAGATATAGCTAATAGATTCAACAATATATATGGTGATGTATTTACTATACCAGATGGCTATATACCTAAGGTGGGTGCTAGAGTGATGAGCCTACAAGATCCTATGGTTAAGATGTCAAAATCTGATGAAAATCCCAACGCATATATAGGTATTCTTGATGAACCTGATGTTATAATGCGAAAGTTTAAACGAGCAGTTACAGATTCGGATATGGAAATACGCTATGATGAGAAGGAAAAGGCGGGAATTAGTAATCTTATGAGCATATATTCTTCCATGACTGGGAAGTCATTTGATGAAATTGAAAGGGAGTTTGAAGGAAAGGGATATGGTGATTTTAAATCTGCAGTGGGGCAGTCTGTTGTTGAAACTTTAAAACCTATACAAGATAGATATAAAGAGCTCATGGACAATAGAAAATATCTAGATTCAGTTATGAAGGAAGGGGCAGAAAAGGCATCATATATTGCAAATAAGACGCTGCGTAAGGTATATAAGAAAGTAGGACTATTACCCAGATTGTGATGGAAGTATAGTTTTTAAGTTATACCGACCAAGTTTTTTATTGTTTTTTTATTTGCAAGTTTTAATATTTCCTACAAAATTGTTTTTCTCAAACTATGTGAATATATAGGAAATAAATGCCAAAAATTATTTTTGTTTTACAGCGATTGATTGGGGTATTATATTTAATAGTGAACAAATAAAGATTTTGAACAAAAAAAGGAGGGATTTATAATGAAGAGATATGAGTGTACAATATGTGGATACATATATGATCCTAAGCTAGGGGATCCAGATGGAGGTATAGCCCCAGGTACAGCGTTTGAGGATATTCCAGATGATTGGGTATGCCCTGAATGCGGTGCAGGAAAGGATATGTTTGAACCTATAGAGGAATAGTTTTAAAAACAAAAAAGTGTGGCCGGGGCTATGGATTGTCTCGGCTACCTGTTTTTTAGGTGATCTTTTCATATCTGATAAATTGTGATACTCTCTTTTTGAAAGAGAATGTAAATATATCTATGTGATGAAGAGTAGGAGTTTTATAGTGAATATGTAAATTCAATGAATTAATTAGGGAAGGGGTGTAGATATGCCACAGAGTACATTTAATGATATTGAGGCTTTGAAGGTAGCTATAGGCATTGAAAGACGAGGTGAGAGATTTTATACATTGGCAGCAGATAAGATTAAGGAAAAAGACGAAGATGCGGCTAATATGTTGAAACAACTTGGAAGAGAAGAAAAAGAACATGCCAAGACATTTCAAAAGATCTATGATTCGACTTTCGAATTGAAGGATGATTTTGATGACACGTATTTGTTTGAACCAGAGGTAGCGGCGTATTTTGACAGCATGGTAAAGAACCTTATATTCCCTAGTGATGAGGAACAGGACAAGGTGCTCGATACCATAGAGGACGTAGAGGATGTGTTGAAGTTTGGTATACAGGCGGAAAAAGATTCTATACTCTTCTATACAGAGATGATAATATATTCAAAGTATGTAGAGGCGAAGAATGCATTTAGAGAAATCCTCAAAGAAGAGAAAAAACACTTACAAGATTTGACTGAGAGATTAGAAGAATACAGGGGTTAAAATAGAGATGGTATCCCTTTTTTTAGGGTGTGCCATCTCTATTTTATTTATCATATGGATGTGATAATATATATATATTAACCTTTCGTATTAATAATACAATGCAGGGGATGATATATATGTTTATATTTAGTCGGATGTTTCGTGTAATATGGAGTCTGCTTTCTACTATATTGAGATTTACAGGCAGGTTATTGGCTATAATATTAGGAGTTGTATTTGTAATTATAGGTGTGATACTTACAATAAGTATCGCCGGCGCGATATTTGGTATTCCACTGCTAATATTCGGAATACTTTTAATTATAAGGGGACTATTTTGACAATCGGTTTATTTTCTTTATTGA
>DGES01000082.1:0-421 GCA_002386065.1 Firmicutes bacterium UBA3920 | reverse complement strand
TATTTTTCTAATTCATCCATAGATACCTTTTCTTTGTTTTTTATATGAGATGCAGCTTCTTTTGCATATCGTGTATCCCCTATCATCTGTACACCACACATGATGCCATCTTTTATTACAATTCTCTTATATGTGGCAAGTTCATAGTCATGCCTAGCTTTGACATTATAACCTGATTCTGTAGGATGTATGAGTCCCATAGAATAGAAGGGCACATCTTTGAGTTGTACTGTATTTTGGAATCCATAGTTGTCAAAGGGAATGTCATATTCTAACATATTATTAGCAGCACATCGTCCTTGTGCCATGGCGTTTGGCCATATATAGCTAGATACAAATCCATTTTTGATACTAAATTTTGGTTCAGCCACATCACCAGCTGCAAATACATTAGGTACTGAGGTTTTCATATATTTATCTA
>DGES01000053.1:9517-12214 GCA_002386065.1 Firmicutes bacterium UBA3920 | reverse complement strand
AAAAGATGCTTATACTTGGTGGTCCTATATGAGAAAGTCAAGGGAAAGAAATGTAGGCTGGAGGATTGATTACTTTATTGTATCTGAGAGATTAAAGGATAGACTCATAGATTCCCATATCCATTCAGATGTGATGGGCAGTGACCACTGTCCAGTAGTGCTGGAGATAAAAATATAAGGGTTTTAGGACCCTATTTTTTTATCATATGATTAGCCGGCTAATAAATATATGGACTCCAGAGCTTTCAAAATGGATATAGATTATACTATAGAATAAAAAATGGTGTTTTACAGCTTATAATGTTTAATATTATGAAAGATTAAAAAACAAAGGTGACAAATATTTATATTGACATATAAAAAAGAGAGTGTTAACATATATAGTGTTTAGCTGACTAAACGAATTGGAGGCAAGTAGATGGGGCATTATGATCCAAATTCACTACACGACATATTATTAGAGGTGATACGTTTTCATTATTGCCGTACGCATAAATTATTAGAAAAAATAGGTATTTATCCAGGGCAACCGCCTATGCTCCTTGAATTACAAAATAAGGATGGTCAAAGTCAAAGCGAACTTGCAAGGAAACTAAAAATAAAACCTGCTACTGTGACTGTAATGATAAATAGGATGGAGAAGGTGGGGCTATTAGAGCGCCGGCAAGATCCAGATGATAAACGCATTTCTAGAATATATCTTACTCAGAAGGGTAGGAATATGTGTAGGGAGCTAGAGAGAGTAAAACAGAAGATCGATTCAGAATGTCTTATCAATTTTACTGTAGAAGAACAAATATTGCTGAGACGACTTCTCATGCAGGTACGAGATAATTTAAAAATGGCATGTGAGTCCGATAAAAAGTTAGATAACTAGAATATATATAGAATGGAGCTGATGAGACATACGGAAATTATTCAAGTACTTAAAACCATATAAACTTTCTATAATAATTGTATTTATATTGAAATTTTTAGAGGTTATATTTGATCTATATCTTCCGAATTTAATGGCTGATATTGTAGATGTGGGTATAGTGAATGGAGATATAGATTATATTATAAAGATTGGAAGTTGGATGCTACTCATGGCTGCATTGGCTGTCATATGTGCAATTGTGGCTAGTTTTTTATCATCGAAGACCGCAACTGGTTTTGGTCGTGATCTTCGAAAGGAAATCTTCGAAAAAGTAGAGAGTTTTTCACTTGAGGAATTTGATAAGTTTGGTACTTCCTCTCTAATAACAAGGACTACAAATGATGTCAACCAAATGCAGCAAGTTGTAATGATTATGCAGCGTATGATGTTGAGGGCACCTTTAATGTGTATAGGCAGTATAGTAATGGCGATTTCAAAGGACAGTAGGTTATCAACTATAATTGTGGTTGTAGTGCCAATAATTGCAATAACTATGTTTATAATTGGACGAATGGGTATGCCACTGTTTAAGATAATGCAGGAAAAAATAGATAGGCTAAACCTTGTACTTCGTGAAAAACTTACAGGTATAAGGGTAATACGTGCGTTTAACCGTGTAGACTATGAAAAGAAGCGATTTGATGACGCAAATCGTGATCTAGCTGAAACAGCTATAAAGGTAAGTAGAATAATGTCTATAGCAACCCCTATTATGATGATAATTATGAACTTTACCACTATTGCAGTTATATGGTTTGGAGGAATTCGTATAGATAGTGGAAGTATGCAAGTAGGAGATCTTATGGCATTTATACAATATATAATGCATATAATGTTTTCTCTTATGATGTTCTCAATGATGTTTATAATGCTTCCAAGGGCATCGGCTTCAGCAGTACGTATAGGGGAAGTTTTAGATTCTACTACTCACATTAATGATCCAATTGTTCCTAAAGACAAAGAGGTTAAAAAGGGTAAAATAGAGTTTAAGGACGTGACATTCAGCTATCCGGGGGCTGAAAGACCAATTTTATCGAATGTATCGTTTGTCACCAAACCAGGAGAGGTGACGGCTATCATAGGCGGCACTGGTTCAGGAAAGTCTACACTCATAAATCTCATTCCGCGATTTTATGATGTTGATAGTGGCAGTATATTATTTGATGGTGTAGATATTCGTGATATGACCCAAGCCTCCCTTAGATCTAAGATTGGAATTGTACCACAAAAGGCATTTTTATTTAGTGGAACAATTAGGGATAACATAAGAATGGGTAAAGAAGATGCTACAGAGGAAGAGATTATACATGCAGCAGATATTGCCCAGGCAACTGAATTTATATCAGGATTAGAAGATGGTTTCGATTCTATGGTTGCCCAAGGAGGCACAAATCTATCTGGAGGACAAAAACAGCGTTTAGCAATTGCCCGGGCATTAGTAAGGCGACCAGAACTTTATATATTTGACGACAGTTTTTCTGCTCTTGATTTCAAGACAGATGCCAAATTGCGTAAGGCCCTTAAAAATGAGATTGGTGATTCTTCTGTTATTATAATTGCTCAGAGAATAAGCACTGTCATGGATGCAGATCAAATTATTGTATTGGACGATGGACAGGTTGTAGGTAAGGGTGTGCACAAAGACCTTCTCAAGACCTGTAAGGTATATAGGGAGATTGCATCATCACAGCTTTCGGAGGAGGAGTTATTGGCATGAGTAGAGATAAAAGAATTCAAGGTCGAGGGAAAGGCCGTGGTAGAGGTTCCGGTGGAGGTCC
>DGES01000053.1:7118-9317 GCA_002386065.1 Firmicutes bacterium UBA3920 | reverse complement strand
GGTGGAGGTCCCCCCATGGGTAGGCCAGCTGAAAAGGCAAAGGATTTTAAAGGAACTCTTAAAAGATTATTAAAATATCTAGAATCTTTTAAGCTTCTTCTCATATTGGTCATTGTCATGGCGATACTGAGTAATATATTTACAATTATAAGTCCTAAGGTTATGGGAAGAGCTATAACTGCACTATATGAAGGAAGTGTCCAGAAAATAAAAGGGATAGAGGGTGCCGGTATAGATTTTCAGTATATAGGTAAAATACTGGTTATTTTAGGAGTATTATATGTAATTAGTGCAATATTTACCTATATTCAGCAGATTGCCATGGCAACCATCACACAAAAGACAGTATATATAATGCGCAGAGATATAGATGAGAAATTGTCGAAACTGCCGCTTAAATTTTTTGATAGCCATACCCATGGTGAGATACTGAGCAGAGTGACAAATGATGTGGACAATATAAGTAATACACTACAGCAGAGTATAACCCAACTTATTACATCAATAATTACTTTTATAGGTGTATTGATAATGATGCTTACAATAAGTCCCATACTCACCCTCATTACTGTAGCAACCTTACCTTTATATATCCTAGTTACAAAAAAGATAGCCTCTCGTTCCCAAAGATATTTTTCGAAACAACAAGAGGCATTAGGAGATTTAAATGGTCATGTTGAGGAGATGTATACAGGGCATCAGATAGTAAAGGTATTTGGACAAGAAGAGAATGTCATAGAAGAATTTAATAGCATAAATCATGAGTTATATGAATCAGGATGGAAGGCACAGTTTGTATCCGGGATAATAATGCCTATTATGGGGTTTATAGGAAATATAACTTATGTGCTTGTGTCTGTTTTAGGCAGTATATTTGTGACTAATGGCACCCTAGATATAGGGAGCATTCAAGCCTTTATTCAATATTCAAGACAATTTAGTCAGCCCATAACTCAGACTGCTAATATAGCAAATATAATTCAATCTGCCATTGCATCAGCTGAGCGGGTATTTGAATTTTTAGATGAAGAGGAGGAGATACCCGATAAGAAGGATGCTAAGATAATCAAAATGCCTAAAGGAGCAGTAAGGTTTGAGCATGTGAAGTTTGGCTATAGCGAGGATGAGGTTTTAATTGAAGATATGAATATAGATGTAAAGCCGGGACAGACAGTTGCCATAGTAGGACCTACAGGTGCTGGGAAAACTACCATTGTAAATCTATTAATGAGGTTTTATGAGATAGATGGTGGACGTATAACGGTAGATGGAGTCGATATAAGAGATATGAAGCGTGAAGACCTTCGAAATATATTTGGTATGGTCCTGCAAGATACATGGCTCTTTAATGGTACTATAGCGGAAAATATTGCATATGGACGTGAGGGTGCATCCTTTGAAGAAGTAGTGGCAGCTGCAAAGGCAGCCCATGCCGATCATTTTATTAGGACTCTTTCAGATGGATATGAAACAGTATTGGATGAAGAGGGTTCTAATATATCTCAAGGGCAAAAACAACTTATTACGATTGCCCGTGCAATATTGGCTGATCCTACGATTCTTATATTAGATGAGGCTACAAGCAGTGTCGATACGCGTACAGAGATATATATACAAAAGGCACTTGAAGAACTAATGGAAGGAAGGACTAGTTTTGTAATTGCCCACAGATTATCCACAATACGAGACGCAGATTTGATACTTGTCATTAATGAGGGAAAGATAATTGAAGTTGGTACCCACGAAGAATTAATGGAGCAGAATGGTTTCTATAAAGAGTTATATAATAGTCAGTTTGTTGGGACGGACTCAGAACCCCAGGCCATATGATATGCATAAAACTGAGTAAAACAATAAAACATTGGCTATACTTTAGAAACATTATATATAATTTGGGTTTATTATTTTATTTTGAGGTTATATATATGTTAAGTAAATTTCTAAAGGAGGAAAGCACATGAAATCTTTTATTGACTTGATTCAGACAGGTGATTGGAAAGGGGAAAAACATGTTCCTGTAATCCATCTGCCAGATAACATAGAAGCAGATAAACCATTTGATATAAAGATTTCCATTGGCGATGCCATAGCTCATCCCAATACTATTGAACATCATATTGTATGGTTTAAGGTGTTTTTTCATGCGGAAGGTTCAAAATTTCCTGTAGAAGTGGGTAATTTTAATTTTTCTGCACACGG
>DGES01000053.1:5119-6849 GCA_002386065.1 Firmicutes bacterium UBA3920 | reverse complement strand
GTGAAATTAAAATAGAGAGATACAAAAAGGATATAGGCCTTTACGTTTTTTGAAGTAAATGTCTATATCCTTTTTATTATCTATGAAATTGAATTAGAATCATCTTGTAGCTCTGACATATATTTTTGTATTTTACTTGTCTTATTCCTATAGGTAAGTATTTCTTCATTATTAATTCTTATCTTTTCTTTTACCATATCTTTTATATTATTATATATCTTTTCAAATCCGATTTCTTCTAAGATTTTTTGTGGACTTACTTGTTCTTCTAGTAGATCTTCTTTTATTGCCTTGTAGTGTATGAGCTTTTTATCCTTATCTAAAATTATTTTTTCATCTATCCCCTTAGAATAGATTACAATGCCTTCAGGAATATCAAAAGACATTCCTGAATAACTTCTAACAGTTAGGTCTGCTTTGCTGAGAGTAGAATATAGTCCATGTAGTATGTCTAACATTTCACATACAGCTTTTTCGATTATATATTCAAGCCTTTGGGAGGCCTTATCCTTTTCTTCTTCTGTGTGTTGCAATTTTTCTATAAGTGCTCCTATATCTTCCATATTTTCACCCCAAACAATATATTTATTAAAAGACTATATATTCAATAATAGTATACTTGTTTTGGGGTATTAATATTCTAAAATAAGAGAAAACAGTGCTATATATTACCGTAGCACTGTTTCCAAAAAAATAAATGTGTTATAGAAACTTATTAATTAAAGTAAAGTTTTGAGGTTATTCTTCATCTTCTCGTTGTATGTCTAAAAGTTTTAAAGCCTCAATAGCTTTTTTTCTGACGGTTTCATCTTCGTCATTACTTGCCACATATTTTAGATGTTCAATTGCCAGTTCTTTGCCCTGCCTACCTAGAGCTTCGCATGCCAGTTTCCTAACTTCTGCATCGGGATCGCGTAAAAGCATTACTAATTTGTTAAAGGCTTCGTCGGCTTGCAGATCGCCTAGGGCAGAAATGGCAGCATTTCGAATTTCTTTTTTTGATTCTTCAGTAGCCTTTAAAATCTTTTTTACATTGCCTTTCTGTTTCCATTTTTCAATCTTTTCTACGGATATACCAAACATATCATGATACCCCCTTATTATTTTATTTGTTTTTTATGTAGGGGAAGACAAGCAATCCCTATGAAGATCGTTTGTCCATAGTCTCTAGCTTATCGACAATTCGGTTTATAAGATCTAAAAATGTGTTTAATTCATGGTCGTTGAAACATGAGAGTATGTTTTCAAATATATTATGACGTACTATAGTATTATTGTCATATATTTCTTGCCCTTTTGCGGTTAGTGCGAGATAGCTTACTCTTCTGTCCTCTTCTGATTGATGTTTTGATACTAGACCATCTCTAACTAGATGTTCTACAAGTTTTGATACCGCCGCCGGTGTTATGTCTAATTCTTTTGCAATATCTCTTACTGTGATTATTCCGTTATCTATCTGTCGCATTATCAAAAGCTGAGAGAGAGTAATTTCATCCTTGATACCGCTAGAGAGTACATTCATTAGATGCCTATATAGTTGTACTGTTAAATTGTCGAATTGTTGGACTGCTTTATATTTAGATTTCACTGTAATCCCCCTATATCATATAGGATACTTACAATTATAAATATAAACCAAGTAAACTATTTTGTCAACTATGTTAACTATTTAACTTCTCCAAATTACAGGTAATACGCCAAAATAAGGAAGGTCTGCATTAAATAAAGAG
>DGES01000053.1:3431-4904 GCA_002386065.1 Firmicutes bacterium UBA3920 | reverse complement strand
TTTTTAATGTTATTCTTCTGTTTTTGTATCTTCTTCATCGTCTTCTTCTTCTTCACCAATTACTTCTACATCTGCGGCATCTACTTCTTCTTCTTCATCTAGGTCCTCTTCAATTTCTTCTACCTTAGGTATAGCCACTGCAGCAATGGGTGTATCACCTGGCTCAAGGCATGTAACACCTTCAGGGAGATCTATATCGTTTAGTACTATATGGTCTCCATCTTCTTTGCCCGTTACGTCAATCTCTATAGAGCTAGGGATGCGATCTACTGTTCCTATGAGTTGAATCTCATTTAAGTATGTGTGCAGTACTAATCCCTTAGGTATGAGGGTGTCAGTACCTGTGAACACAAATGGTACATCGAGGTTGATCTCCTCGGTTAAGCTTACAAGTTGGATATCTAGATGAATTAAATCCTGTGTTATTATATCCCTTGCAACTTCCTTTATAATACCTAAGTGTTCTTTTTCATTTACAGATACTTTAAGTCTAGCCCTCTCTCCATGTGTACGAAGTACTTGCTCTATATCCCTCTTTTTAAATTGTACAGGTGTAGATTTTACTTCTTTACCATATACTACACCAGGTACAAATCCTTGTCGTCGGACCTTATAACCTTTTTCATTTCTTATCATAGTGTCTAACTTAGCGACTGCCATGTAAATCCCTCCTTTTTCATCTAATATTTTGTACAACTAAAAATTAGATGTACTATCTTTTGAAAAAATATTTTAGTCATATTTAGGACGTTTGGACGAATATTAGAAAACCATATGCGAATACACCCTATTATATCATCTTTGGAAAATCTATGCCATAATGTTAATGAGCTACTAAATAGTATTCCCTATGGTAGATGGGGAAAATTCAAGCATGGGTGTAAAAATCGCATATATTCTTCAAAAAACAGCCGTTACAGTCTGGTTTCTTGCGACAAAACCTTTTAGAATGGCATACAATTAGTGCATGATATTCATTATATACATCTGTATTTTCATCGATGGCTGTATGGAATAATCTTTGAACCTCGTCGTATTTTTTAGGAATCGCAATTCCAAGGCGTGAAAACATACGCCTTGTATATGCATCTATTACGAATATAGGCATATTCAATGCATAGAGCAATATGGAATCTGCTGTTTCTTTTCCTATTCCTGATATAGTTAATAGTTCTCTTCTCAGTGTGTACATATCTATCTGTTTTAATCTCTCTAGGGAAAAATTATAACCTTTGAACCATTCTAAAAAGTTTTTTATCCTCTCTGCCTTTATATTATAGAAACCACTTGGTTTTATTAAAACCTTAAGTTTGTCCATATCCATAGCATATATTATCTGGGGCTGCATATAAGGTTTTAGATTGTCCAATGCTTTTTCTACATTGTTCCAGTTTGTGTTCTGTGTAAGTATTGCTCCTAACATTACCTCAAATGGACTATCAGCAGGCCACCAGCTTTGTGGTCCGTAGTAAT
>DGES01000053.1:2967-3121 GCA_002386065.1 Firmicutes bacterium UBA3920 | reverse complement strand
GATATACCTAAGATAGTGGGTATTATAAATGACAAAATTGTCCACTTGATGCTACCTGTCTCTTTTTTTATGGTTAGGAGCGTTGTTCCGCAGGGGAAGTGCAGTAGTGAGAATAGCATCACGCATATTGCAGTCAAACAATTCCAACCATTTA
>DGES01000053.1:1812-2720 GCA_002386065.1 Firmicutes bacterium UBA3920 | reverse complement strand
GCTCTTGTATATCCCATGATGATTATAGGAATTACTATTTCATTTGCAGGGAAACCTAATATGAAGGCCATTAATATGTAACCATCCATACCAATGGCATTGGCTAATGGGTTTAGGAATTGTGCACCTAGATCTAGAATACTTGTTGCATCTCCTATATGTATATTTGCCATAAACCATATAATTAGGCCCGCCGGCGCGGCCACAGATATAGCCCTTCCCAATACAAACAGTGTTCTATCAAATATTGAACGTATTATAATCATACCTAATTTTGGTTTTCTATAGGGAGGTAGTTCCAAGGTAAAGGTTGATGGTATACCTTTGAGCAAAGTTTTAGACAGAAATTTAGATACAGCCAAAGTAATACCTATACCTATAAGAACAACCGTTATGATTGCCAAAGTGGCTACAATAGAGCTCAATTGCTCTTTTACTAAACCTCCTATAAATATGGATGATATAGTTATGAGCAGAGGAAAGCGACCATTACAGGGTACAAAATTATTGGTAATTATTGCTATGAGACGTTCTCTAGGAGATTCTATTATTCGACACGATATTACACCAGCTGCATTGCATCCAAATCCCATGCACATGGTGAGAGATTGTTTGCCGTGGGCACCTGCACGTTTAAAAAAGCTATCTAAATTAAAGGCTACCCTAGGAAGATACCCTAGGTCTTCTAGAAGTGTAAAGAGGGGAAAAAAGATTGCCATGGGAGGAAGCATGACAGATATTACCCAAGCTGAAGTTCTATATACTCCAAATAAGAGCATGTCTTGCAATGTTTGATTTAGATTTAGCCATCTAAAGAGAGCGAGTATGTGATTTTCCAGGGTAAAAAAGCTATTATATAGCAAGATTGATGGATAATTTGCCCCTTCTATGGTTATCCAAAATACAAT
>DGES01000053.1:0-1617 GCA_002386065.1 Firmicutes bacterium UBA3920 | reverse complement strand
ATTGTTTCAGCCTCTTTTACTATAGAGGTAGCTATTAGATCTCTTGATTTTTCATTGTCTATGTTAATCGTATTTAATATATCATCTATTTCAGATTTTGGTACTATATCTATATCTCCCTCTGCCAATCTAAGGGCAGCCCATCTTTTATATATGGGATCTTCTGAGGGTATGAACTTTTTAAGTTCTTCTACTATCTTTTCTATGCTAATATCATATTTCATTTGATGGGGCTGCATTTTAAGCTTTCCCGTTGTGACATCATATATGGCCTGTTTTAATTTATTTAAGCCTATTTTATCCCTAGCATTTGTTGCTATTACGGGGACTCCTAAGATTTCCGATAATTTATCTATATCGATATGGATTCCCTTTCGTTTTGCTTCATCCATTAGATTTATGCATAAAACTACAGAACTTGTCATCTCTAGTATTTGGAGGACAAGAATTAGATTTCGTTCAAGACAAGTGGCATCGGCAACTACCACAGTTGTATCTGGTTTATTATGACATATAAAATTTCGGGCTATTTCTTCTTCCATCGAATTTACTAGGAGTGAGTATGTACCTGGAAGATCAACTAATAAAAAATCTAAATTTTTAATGGATATATGTCCATATGCTGTGGCAACGGTCTTACCAGGCCAGTTACCTGTGTGCTGCCTCATTCCTGTCAATGCATTGAATATAGTGCTCTTACCCGTATTTGGATTACCTGCTAATGCGATAATAGCGGAAGTTTTGGTGTGTTCCATGTCAGGTATTATTTTAATTATATTATTGCCCATAGATTGATTTGTAAGTCCCATGATATCACTGCCTTCATTTATGTTCTATATACCAATATATCTGAAGCTTCTTCTTGACGTAGAGCTATTATTGTTCCTCGGATTTTATAAGCAACTAGATCGCCTAATGGACTCTTTCTTATGGGCAATACATAAGAACCTTGAATAAAACCAAGGTCTAATAAGCGCCGGCGTTTGTTTCCTTTTGAATTTATTATTTCGACCTTCCCAACTTTACCTATGGGAAGTTTAGAAAGGGGTATTGGGATATAATCTGACATGATATTACCTCCATATATAAAAATATTAGTGGCAGTAAAAATTCTGTATATCGCTAATATATGCATATGATTGGTATATGTTACATATACAGTTAAACATACAATCGTCATAAGAATATTTAACAAGTAATATGACGAGATGCCTATATGACTTGATGTTTTAATATATGAAGGGATATGGTTCATAGCTCTTACAAGTTCTGGTCTAGAGATTAGAGCATTTTTTTACGAAATCTTTATAGAGAGAGGTACGAGTTTTTGGAGGATTTAGTTGTGGCTGAAAATTTATAGAGTTCTGTATGGGAAGCTCACATTAACCAAGGGGACACCTATATATTGGAATATATACGAGCTTTCCATCTATTCTTGTACTTTCCATAAGGGTAAGACTGTCTATATTCACAGGTATTGGTTCTACAGTTATATTTTCTTTTAACTTGTCAAAGGGTAGAGGTAAAACTATTTCTCTACCTATTGTAATATGAGGTGTAAATTTTTTTTTATCTTCTGGGAAACCATAGGTACTTAGACCTTTATCAAGGGAATTG
>DGES01000060.1:2678-4438 GCA_002386065.1 Firmicutes bacterium UBA3920 | reverse complement strand
CGAATTATGAGGATATTACTTACTTCCCTCAATGCAAAATTTATACATTCAAATTTAGCTATAAGATATCTAAAGGAATATTGCGAGGGTTATTCTTCTTCCAATATAATAATCCGTGAATTTACAATAAACGATCAAATAGATAAAATACTGTCAAATATATTTATTGAGAAGCCAAATGTAGTAGGTCTTTCGTGTTATATATGGAATATAGAAGAGACTCTTAAGCTCATATCATCATTAAAACAAGTTATGCCTAAATGTAAGATAATACTTGGAGGACCAGAAGTATCCTTTGATAGCCGTGAACTCATGGAAAAATTTCCATATATTGATTTCATAATATATGGCGAAGGAGAGGATACATTTAGATGTTTTATCGAAGCCTTAGAGAATACTGGGGATTTTTCTAGTATAAAAGGCCTTGTCTATAGGGATGGTGATAGGGTAATTCAAAATCCACCTAGATCTAACATAGAGGATATAGATATAATCCCGTTTCCATATAGGGATGGATTATTGGGACTTGAGAACAAAATAATATATTATGAAACATCTCGCGGATGTCCGTTTAACTGCCAATATTGTTTATCATCTACCATAGAGGGAGTTAGATATTTTTCACTAGAAAGAGTATTAGATGAAATCGATTTTTTTATTGATAATAAAGTTTCCCAAGTTAAACTGGTAGATAGGACTTTTAATTGTCATCCAAATAGGGCAAAGGTGATAATAGAGCATATTATAAGACGGGGAGGAAATACGAATTTTCATTTTGAAATGGCGGCTCACATAATGGATAGGGATATGGTGAACTTATTAAAAGAAGCTCCCCAAGGGCTATTTCAATTGGAAATTGGAGTTCAATCTACAAATGTATATACTTTAGATTCTATACAGAGAAAGACAGACATAGATAAGATATATGAGGTAGTAAAAGAACTCTATGAACCTCGGAATATACATATACATTTAGATTTAATTGCAGGTCTGCCCTATGAAGACTACGAGTCATTTGCGCATTCTTTTGACAATGTATATTCACTGAAACCCGATAACTTACAACTTGGATTTTTGAAGTTGTTAAAAGGCTCAGGTATAAGAGAGGAAGCTATTAAGCATGGTTATCGATATACAAAATATGCACCATATGAGGTTTTGGAGAATAAATATATAAGTTATGGACAGATTATGAATCTAAAGGCAGTGGAAGATGTAGTAGAAAAATATTATAATTCCCATAGATTTGAATATACATTAGAATTTCTCATACCGTATTTTGGCAATAGCCCATTTGCATTTTTTGAGGAATTTATGAAATATTGGATAGATAAGAGATTATTTAATGTTTCTCATTCCCTTACTACTTTATATGAAATAATATATGACTTTATAAGCACAATAGAGAGGATCCCTAAACAGATATTTAAAGAGGTTTTGCGTTTTGATTATTGTCTATGGCAAAAGCCTTCTAATTATCTCAATTGTTTTTATCCTGCAAAGTTAGGAACCGATATACTTAAGAATTTTTTGACTTGCAAAGAGAATATAAACACCTATTTGCCAGAATATGAGGGTTACACAAGAAGGCAGCTTATGAGGGCGCTGCATATGGAAATATTTGAGTATGACCCCATATCATATATAAAAAAAGAAACAGTTATTTTATTTGATTACAAAAGTGCTGACAGAGCACTTAAAGGAACAAAATTTTACGTTCTAAAATAAAGTACTAGATTCATATAAGAGATAGGGATTGA
>DGES01000060.1:0-2490 GCA_002386065.1 Firmicutes bacterium UBA3920 | reverse complement strand
CAATCCCTATCTCTTATATGAATTATTTATCTTGGCATCCACCGCATGTCCAGCTACATTCCTTGTTTTTGCAAATACATTCGTTTTCAAAATAATAGAGGTCTGAACCACATTTAGGACAAAAGGGAGTACAATGGATCTTTTTTGTACCATCTGGAGCTATGTAGACATTTTCTATATTTTTATTATTCTCCATAATAAGATCACACCCTAATATTGTAGTTATTTACTTATGTTTCATTGTACCATTTATATATTTTAGCGACAAGATGTTTATTTCAATATTTCTTTAAGTTTATAAACACTCAATGCTTTAAAGTTCTTAGCAAATGTGATAAATTAAATATCTTGTAGGATTTGACAATGTTATTTATTTTTTAGAAGGATCATAATATGTAGGAAGGATTTATTTTATTATTTTTTTAGAATTAGGAGAAAATTTGTTAAAAAGGTATTGACACAGAATGTATTATTGTATACACTTATACATAATTCATTTTATGAATGAACGTTAAAAAAAATTGCAAAAATATTGATTATAATAAAAGGAGGTTATATGTATGTTAGAGTTTAGTAAGAGAACAAACACTCTAGAACAATCTGCTTACAAGTATTCATTGCAGGATGTAAAAGAGCCAAACCTCTATAGAGATTTGTTTCCTTATGAAAGTATACCGAGGATTTCATTCAATCATAGACATGTACCCATGTATGTACCTGATGAAATATGGATAACAGATACCACTTTTAGAGACGGTCAGCAATCTATTGCTCCCTTTACAGTAGAACAGATAGTAGATCTATATGATATGTTGCATAAATTATCTGGTCCTAATGGAATAATTCGTCAAAGTGAGTTCTTTATATATACAAATAAGGATAAAGAAGCAGTTAGAAAGTGTATGGAGAGAGGTTATGAATTTCCTGAGGTGACTAGTTGGATAAGGGCAACGGATAATGATTTTCAGTTAGTAAAAGAAATGGGTATGAAAGAGACTGGTATTTTAGTAAGCTGCTCTGATTATCATATATTCAAGAAGTTAAATATGACCAGAAGAGAGGCCATGGAACAGTATCTTTCAATAGTTAAGCAGGCTCTAGAGTACGGAATAAGGCCTAGATGTCATTTTGAGGATATAACTCGTGCTGACTTTTATGGCTTTGTAGTGCCATTTACAATTGAACTTAGAAAGTTAATGGAAGAGAGTGGTATACCTATAAGGATTAGAGCATGTGATACCATGGGGTATGGGGTATCATATCCAGGGGTGGCACTTCCTAGAAGTGTTCCTGGTATAATATATGGACTTAGACATCATGCAGGTTTTCCAAGTGAACTTATAGAGTGGCATGGTCACAATGATTTTTATAAAGCGGTTGTAAATTCTGCTACGGCATGGTTATATGGTGCTTCATCTGTAAATTGTTCCCTATTAGGCATTGGTGAGAGAACAGGTAATTGTCCGCTAGAAGCTATGGCAATAGAATATGTTTCATTGCGGGGCGATACAAATGGTATGGATTTATCAGTTATAACAGACATAGCCGAATATTTTGAGAAGGAAATAGGTTATGAGATTCCACCTAATACACCGTTTGTTGGCAGAAATTTCAATGTCACTAGGGCAGGTATACATGCTGATGGACTTTTAAAAGATGAAGAGATATATAATATATTTGATACCAAAAAGATATTAAAAAGGCCACCACAGGTTGCCATAGGCAAACATTCAGGATTGGCAGGAATAGCTTATTGGATAAATACCTTTTTTAGACTAGAAGAAAAAGGTATGGCTATAGATAAGAAGGCTGAATTAGTGGTAAAGATGAAGGAGCAGATTGACAAGGAATATGAAGCTGGACGGACGACTATGATGTCAGATGAAGAGCTTGTGAGTATGATAAAGCGCTTTGATCCTGAATTATATAAAAAAATAGCCAATATATAAAAGCAGGGCAGGTTCCCTGCTTTTATATATTGCAGAATCAGTTAATCCCATATATAATATTATTACCAATAGATGGTATATTATGCAGTTCTAAAGTGAGTATTTAATAAAGGCTATATATTTTAAGACTACTATTAATAATAATTCCTAGGACTTAAATTTTAGTTTTATCCGTATAAAGTTTTACACTAATAATAAAGGCCTATGAAATCTAGTAATTTTTATATTTTATATTAATAGCGGTTATGCTTAAGATGTAGTTAACTATCATAATAAAATGTATGAAGGTTATATGGTTGTATTGCTTTATCAAGTGTATATAATGGGAGGTAATATATATGGCAGACTTCCGTAGAATATCAGATGCCGTTAAAGCAGGGAATGCATCAAAGGTAAAGGAATTGGTACAGGCTACAATAGATGCTGGTGTAGATCCCGGTGGTCGCCGTAATGATGATATCATAGTAGGCATGGGAGAAATTGGAGAACTATTCAAGAATACTAAAATATATGGACCTGAGGTCATACTAGCAGCTAACGA
>DGES01000072.1 GCA_002386065.1 Firmicutes bacterium UBA3920 | reverse complement strand
CATGTAGAGACTATAGCTCGAATACAAAGAGCAGATTTGTAGAAGTCCTTAATTTTAAGCACTTTTATCAGCATTACACCTTTGACCCAGTAGACGATTTAGCTCGTAATAAGCAGATAAAAGACCATGTAATGGTGGCTGTGGTATTTAGGGTTGACACGGTAGACACGTCAACAAGCTAATGTAAGACCTTACAGGCGGTTTTATCCGACCTGTAAGGTCTTTTGTTATACCGAGCAGTCTTTATAATTAAAGGCCTACGATTATAAAATCATGGGCCGAAAGCTAAAAACCCCTAATATATTAAGTAAGGAAATTTTTTAAACAGTGGTATTTTATTCACAGCTCCTGCTTTTTCGATGAATCAACCTGTCAGCAGCATCATAGCCATTATGCTCCCGGCATCCAGGCTATCTAAAAATGTTTCAAACTCTCTGACAACTGTTTTTAATCTTGCTTCTGCGTCATTTTTATTGGAGACGCATAGCCAGTCCTTAAACTCTATTGAGGACGACTCATTGCCATTCCAGCAATATTTCCAGCCTGTTGGCAATGGTCCTAATATTTCGCAATTTAAACTGACAGCAAGTGCCAGTGTTATCCGCAAACGGTATGTAGCTTTAGGGGACTGTCCCTCAAGGGATTTCTGCGGTCTTTTATCTATAGCATCGATATAAAAGTATAATCTTTCATAATCGAAAAGATAAAATAACAGGTTTGAGTGATTAGGATTTAAAGATAAAAAAGATTAGTTAAGATTAGAGAGAATATATGAAAAAATGGATGAAGAATTTAAATTTACCATGGGCATAAAGCTTTCAATGGTTGTTAGGAAGGGCACCTACAAATTAGTAATATCATTCTAGGTTTTTAGTTGTCTAAATCATATATTTATGGGTATAAGATAGATAGGGAAAAATAGGGGGGGATGATCTATGGAAGTCAGAGAAATTATGAAGTCGCCGGTAATAGCAGTAACTCCAAAGGAAACCGTAGATAAAGCTCTGGAGATTATGTATAGAGAAAACATCAATGGAATGCCTGTATTAGACGAAGATGGGAATTTAGTAGGTATAGTGGTTAAGGCAGATATATATAGGTTTTTAATTGATCCTGGCCATTACAAATCTTGTCCTGTAGAGTGGGTTATGACAAAGAAAGTGGTTAAGGCCTATGCCCATGAGGATATTAGGACTGTGGCCAAAAGGCTTAGGGAAAGGGATGTTATTGCCCTGCCTGTAATGGAAGGGGATAAGGTTGTTGGTATGGTTTCCATTGAAGATTTTGTAGACCATTTCATTGAGACTTATTAGTGAATGTACAATGGAGGGAAGCGAGGGGACGGTTCCCCTGCTTCGAGGGAAGCGGAAAGATAATTGAAATAATTGTAGCCATCATAACAGACACAGGGACAATTCTAAAGACAATAAATTCATTAGTAGAAGAGGGCCATCTATCCTAGGGGGAAACTGAAAAAGAAGTGGATAATTATGAGCTTGTATTGATAAGGAAAATCCATATAAATGTAAGGGAAATTACAAAAAAGAAGGCATATTTGCCGTAGTTGGCAAATATGCCTTTAATTATTCCCCTCTTTCCCAAGCATCCAGTTTTTCCATAATCCTATTATAGGTTTCTTTTGAGATTTCCGGCAGTTCCCCAAGTATCTTTTCTGCTGCTTTAAACCCATCGTCTATGGCCTTTCTAAGGATATCCAGCTTTGACTTATCTCCTCCTGATATAGCTATGGCAAAGTCTACTATTCTCTGGCTGACAGCTTCAACGCCTAAGATACCATCTGGCCCAATTAACTCTTGAGCCTCTAGACGAGCCTGCTCATCAACAACTATTTCATCTCCTTCTTCTAATAGGTGAAAGGCTTTTCCTTGACGAGTTAGTAAGTTTTCTACAATTCTTCTTAAAGATGCGTATGCCCTTTCTGTTTCCTTTTTTATTCTGTCTACAGTCATTTTGTCATATATATGGCCTTTATCCCTATTATATGTTTTTTCATAGACAACTGCCGGTAATTCCTTTTCTTCTTTTTTCTTTTCGGGTGCCACTTTTTCTGGTCTCACAGCCGGTGGGCTTAGATGAACTTTTTGGATTTTCATATTCATCACCTCTACTATATATATATCGGCAGGAAAATGAAAAAAATTAAAAAACAAGAGGTAGTTTTTTTGTTTCTATGGAGGCAAGAAAACTACTTCTTCGCTTCTTTTAAGATTGTAATAAATTTACCGCCGGTTGGGAAAGGAACTTTCTTAATTGGCAGTGTTTTTGTATTATATAATTGTTGCAATGTAGTTAATTATAGAATACATTCGGGTAAGTGCAAGGAGTGAGTGCTACTTAGCATGTTTGGCATTGTAAAATAACAGATGGGATAATTCAGATATCTGTTCATGATAAATATAAAGGGGTTAAAATAATTAATTTACTAAAATTTGAACTATTGCCGGCAGATATACTGATTGCAGAAAAGGTAATGGAGGATTATTATGAGTAGTTTTTGCAAATTTAAAATTGGACAAGTTGTAACCCATTCAGATATTATAGCTGAATTTAAGTGCGGAAATATGGGGGGAATGCGCCGGTCAAAAGCAACCAATTCCCTAGTTATAATATCTGATCATACAAAAGGCCTGTATGAAGATAAATGGTTTGGAGATGTTTTGCATTATACGGGTATGGGTAAAAATGGGGACCAAGATTTGAATTTTATGCAAAATAAAACACTAGCAGAATCTGATAGAAATGGTGTAGAAGTTCATCTGTTCGAAGTACTGGTACCTACAGAATACATATATCGTGGCCTTGTATCTTTGGCAGGTAAGCCTTATCAGGAAATACAAAAAGGTGAAGATGGGGTTCCAAGAAAAGTATGGATGTTCCCTTTGAAGTTACAAACCGGTTCACAGGCTATTCCCGAAGAATCCTTTATTAAATACATTAAGGAAAAAGAAAAGGTAGCTGAAAAATTAACACTGAATGAGTTAAAAGAACGTGCAGAGCAAAATGAAAGTGATAAAGTAAGTAGTCGTAAAGTTACAAGCAATGTTTTTATTAGAGATGCATTTGTAGCAGAATATGCTAAACGAAGAGCCAATGGTGTATGTCAACTATGTGGGCAAAAGGCTCCCTTCAATAATAAAGAAGGTATTCCTTATTTGGAGTGCCATCATATAG
>DGES01000110.1:2644-3562 GCA_002386065.1 Firmicutes bacterium UBA3920 | reverse complement strand
TAGATATTGTGTAAGACAAAAAATATTTAGTGTCTGCATTTTTATGAACTATTAAAATATTGATAGATTTATTTTTAACATGTGATATTATAAAAGAATACAATTCATAAATCCCATGAAGCTGTGTTTTGATTTTTTTGCATGAAATCAAATTTAAAATACTATTGACAGATTCATTAAAATGATTATAATAGAATTAATCCTATTGAATTACTAGGAATTAACGGATTTAAGTAGGAGGATGCAGCAGATGAAACTGTCGACAAGAGGTAGGTATGGACTTAGGGCTATGTTGGACTTAGCCCTCCACTACGATGATGGTTATATATCCCTTCGGCATATTGCCGAGAGGCAAGAGATATCGGAAGGATATTTAGAACAAGTATTTGCAATGCTTAAAAAAGACGGATTAGTAAAAAGTGTAAGGGGTGCACAAGGGGGATATAAACTTTCTTATCCCCCAGAGGATATAACTGTGGGCATGATACTGAGGACACTTGAGGGTTCCTTAGCTCCTGTTGAATGTGTAGATGGAGAAAATCCTTCAAAATGCTCAAGGTATGATGAGTGTGTTACCAAATTTATATGGGAAAAGATGCGTGATTCGCTATATGAGGTGGTAGACTCTATAAGTTTGGAAGACTTAGCATTAAAATATAAAAAGTAATATAAGGAGGTAGTAGTTAAAGTGCCAATAAAAATACCAGATACTCTTCCAGCAAAGGAAGTATTAATTAGAGAGAATATATTCGTAATGGATGAAACAAGGGCATATACCCAGGATATACGGCCTATAAAAATAGTGATACTCAACTTAATGCCTACCAAGATAGTTACTGAGACTCAGCTTTTAAGACTGCTCAGTAATACACCACTGCAAGTTGATGTGACGTTGCTCCATATGTCCACCCATGAATC
>DGES01000110.1:831-2313 GCA_002386065.1 Firmicutes bacterium UBA3920 | reverse complement strand
CCCTAGAGAAGAAGATGTTTGGAGTGTTTCCCCATAGAGTATTATGTAAAGACTATATACTCTTAAGGGGTTTTGATGACGTGTTTTATGCTCCTCATTCGCGGCATACAGGTATAGAACGTGATGCTTTGGAGCAGTCAAGTGAAGTAAAGATACTAGCAGAATCAGAGGAGGCAGGGTTGTATCTCATGGTAGCCCATGGGGAAAGGCAGATATTTATAACAGGACATCCTGAATATGATCCTCTGACTTTAAAGCAAGAATATGAAAGGGATATAGCAAGGGGACTTCCCATAGATATACCGATAAATTATTTTCCAGGAGATAATCCAGAAAACTATCCCATAGTCAATTGGAGAGCCCATGCGAATCTTCTTTTTTCAAATTGGTTAAACTATTTTTTATATCAGGAGACGCCATACGACTTAAACGAACTTCCAAAAATTTTACTGAAGAGAAGGGGAAAAAATGGCTGATAGATTTGTATATTTAGATCATGCAGCAACTACATCTGTGAGACCAGAAGTATTAGAGGCGATGCTTCCTTACTTTAGTGAAAAATACGCCAATCCATCTTCTATATATTCAATGGCGCAAGAGAGCAAGGCAGCTATAGATAATGCGCGGGAAAAGGTAGCAGCTGCTATAGGTGCCAATCCTCAGGAGCTCTATTTTACAAGTGGAGGCACAGAGGCAGATAATTGGGCGATAAAGGGAGTTGCCTATAAAAATAGAGATAAGGGAAGACATATAATAACAACTTCTATAGAGCATCATGCAGTACTTCATACTTGTCAATATTTAGAGAAGGAAGGCTTTGATGTAACTTATTTACCTGTGGATGAGAAGGGTTTTGTATCTCCAAGTCAGGTGGAGGATGCAATTAGAGATGATACTGTGCTCATATCAATAATGTATGCAAATAACGAAATAGGTACTATACAGCCCATAGAAGAAATTGGGGCTATAGCTAAAGAACATGGAATACCTTTACATACAGATGCGGTACAAGCGGTAGGTAATATCCATATAGATGTGGAGAAACTAGGTATAGATTTGTTATCTATGTCTGCACATAAATTCTATGGTCCTAAAGGAGTAGGCGCTTTATATGTAAGAAAGGGTGTAAATTTAGAACCATATATTCACGGTGGTGCACAAGAGAGGGGTAAGCGGGCAAGTACTGAAAATGTTCCTGGAATAGTGGGAATGGGGAAAGCCATAGAACTTGCTGCCTCTAATATAGACAGCTATAATAAAAAGCTGTTGGAACTTCGTGATATGACAATAGATGGGATTTTAGCTAAGATACCCTATGTAAGACTAAACGGTGATAGGGAGAAAAGACTTCCTGGCAATGTAAATTTTTCATTTGAATTTATAGAGGGAGAATCCCTATTGCTGTTACTCGATATGGCAGGTATTTGTGCATCCAGTGGTTCAGCATGTACGTCAGGTTCGCTAGATCCATCTCATGTACTC
>DGES01000110.1:0-718 GCA_002386065.1 Firmicutes bacterium UBA3920 | reverse complement strand
GTAGAGTATCTATTAGAGGTATTGCCGAATATAGTTAAGCGTTTGAGACATGTGTCGCCCCTTTATATGAGTAAATAGGAGAAAAGTTGACATAGAGAAAAGAGGTAGAAAAGATGTATAATGAAAAGATAATGGATCATTTTATGCATCCTAGAAATGTAGGCGAGATAGAAGACGCCGATGGGGTAGGAGAAGTCGGAAATCCCCAGTGCGGTGATATAATGAAAATATATCTTACTATTGAAGACGATGTAATAGTAGACGTGAAATTTAAAACATTTGGTTGTGCCGCTGCCATTGCTACAAGCAGTATGGCAACTGAACTTGTAAAGGGTAAAACCATAGATGAGGCCCTTAAGATTACAAATAAGGCTGTTGCTGAGGCCCTTGATGGTTTACCGCCTATTAAAATGCATTGTTCTGTACTTGCAGAGCAAGCTATAAAGGCAGCCATAGAAGATTATAGAGATAAACGCGATAATAAGAGATAGACAGCTGGATAATTGAGGTGAAAGGTTTGAAAAAAAAAGTATTACTTGGGATGAGTGGTGGTGTTGACAGCTCGGTTGCTGCAGCTCTCTTAAAGGAACAAGGTTACGAGGTTATAGGTGTAACAATGCGTGTTTGGGAGGATAAAAATATTGATGACAAGGGATGCTGTTCTGTGTCAGCAGTGGAAGATGCGAGGCGTGTGGCCAATTCCCTTCATATTCCCCAC
>DGES01000117.1:16707-18789 GCA_002386065.1 Firmicutes bacterium UBA3920 | reverse complement strand
CCATCTATTACATCTACAATCATAAGTCCGCCACTGAGGCTCATAACTGTCTCTATGGAGTCTGTCAGCCTATTTTCAATTCCTTCCCTTATTATAAGCCTGTCCACCACTACTTCAATATTGTGTTTTTTATTCTTATAAAGCTTTATATCATCTGTGAGCTCTACCAGCTCTCCATCTATCCTAACCCTTACAAATCCCTGCTTCCTTATATCTTCAAGGAGTTTGACATGTTCTCCCTTCCTTCCCCTGACAATAGGAGCTAAGAGTTGTATCCTAGTCCTCTCATCCAATGACATTATGGCATCTACTATCTGATCTATTGTCTGCTGTTCTATTGGCCTCTTACATTTGGGACAGTGGGGAATACCAATTCGAGCATATAATAGCCTCAGATAATCATATATCTCAGTGACCGTACCTACAGTCGACCTAGGGTTTCGACTGGTGGTCTTTTGATCTATGGATATGGCTGGAGAAAGCCCTTCTATATAGTCCACATCAGGTTTCTCCATAAGCCCTAAAAACTGCCTTGCATATGCAGATAAAGACTCTACATAGCGCCTCTGTCCTTCTGCATATAGAGTATCAAAGGCAAGGGATGACTTCCCCGAACCACTTAAACCTGTCATTACTACAAATTTATTTCTAGGTATTTCAACATCAATATCTTTGAGATTATGTTCTCTAGCACCTTTTATATATATTCTATCTTTATTCATGTGCGATCTCTCCTGTTATCTCCTCTCTAAGTCTAAACAATTCGTCTCTGAGCTTAGCCGCCTTTTCAAATTCCAAAGCAGCCGCTGCATGTTTCATCTCATCTTCTAACTTGGCAATATATGCCTTCTTATCCTCTATATCTATGGGCTCCACAGCTTTAGATACATATTTTTCACCTTCTTCTGCTGCCACTGTAGCCTCTATTACATCATGTATCCCCTTGACAATTGTCTTAGGAGTAATAGCATGTTTCTTGTTATATGCCATCTGCTTCCTGCGCCTTCTATTCGTCTCATCTATGGCCCTTCTCATAGATGGGGTTATGGTATCTGCATACATTATAACCTGTCCTTGGGCATTCCTTGCAGCTCTACCTATCGTCTGTATGAGAGATGTCTCCGATCTTAAAAAACCTTCCTTATCTGCATCAAGTATGGCTACAAGTGATACCTCTGGAAGGTCTAGTCCTTCCCTGAGCAAGTTTATACCTACAAGAACATCAAATACTCCCATACGCAGATCTCGTATTATCTCCATACGCTCTATTGTATCTATATCTGAATGGAGATATCTCACCTTTATATTTAGTTCCTTAAAATAATCTGTGAGACTCTCGGCCATCTTTTTCGTAAGTGTCGTTATGAGTACCCTCTCATTTCTCTCCACTCGCTTATTTATCTCTCCTACCAAATCATCTATTTGCCCTTCAATTGGACGGACAATGACCTCAGGGTCTACAAGTCCTGTCGGCCTTATGACCTGCTCAACAACTCGCTTTGACCGCTCAAGTTCATATGCCGCAGGTGTTGCACTTACGCATATCATCTGATTTATCTTGCCTTCGAATTCCTCAAATTTAAGGGGCCTATTATCATAGGCTGCAGGTAGCCTAAATCCATATTCGACTAAGCTATCTTTCCTCGACTTGTCTCCTGAATACATTGCCCGAACTTGGGGCAATGTCACGTGAGATTCATCTACAATCAGTAAAAAATCATCAGGAAAATAATCAATGAGGGTATATGGCGGTTCCCCTGGTGCCCTTCCATCTAGGTATCTAGAATAGTTTTCAATACCTGTACAATAACCTATCTCCCTCATCATCTCTATATCATAGTTAGTCCTCTGCATAAGCCTTTGCGCTTCCAGTAGTTTGTCTTGCTCCTTGAGTTCCTTTACCCTTACTTCAAGATCTGCCTCTATCTTTTCGATTGCTCGTTCCAATCGTTCCTTAGATGATGCATAGTGAGATGCAGGAAATATAGCTACATGATTTCTGTATGCAAGTATCTCCCCTGTAAGTACATCTATCTCAGAAATCCTATCTATCTCATCACCAAAAAACTCTATTCGTATTGC
>DGES01000117.1:11290-16452 GCA_002386065.1 Firmicutes bacterium UBA3920 | reverse complement strand
GCCTTTAATACATCTTCTCTATCCTTTATCATGCCTGGCCTTAGAGACACGGTAAGCTCTTTATATTCATGGGGATTACCCAATCCATATATACATGATACACTAGATACAATTATTACATCTCGCCTTTCGAATAGGGCAGATGTAGCTGAGTGTCTAAGTTTATCTATCTCATCATTTATAGAGGCATCCTTTTCTATATAAGTATCTGTGGAGGGTACATATGCCTCTGGCTGATAGTAATCATAATAACTTACAAAATACTCAACTGCGTTATCAGGAAAAAATTCCTTAAACTCACTACACAGCTGTGCAGCCAGTGTCTTATTATGGGCAAGTACCAAAGTAGGTCTTTGAACCCGTTCTATAACATTGGCCATAGTAAAAGTTTTACCTGATCCTGTTACCCCAAGAAGTGTAAGGCATTCTTCTCCCTTTTCTATTCCTTCTACCAACGCATCTATTGCCTGTGGCTGATCGCCACGGGGCTTAAAACTCGATTTTAATTTGAACTCCATCATAAATCCCCCCGAAATACAAAATCCCTTTATCTTTATAGTCTCATCTATCACAAATATACATGGACAATAGAAAAGTGGTATATATACCCTCCCTTTTTAATGCCTTAAAATTTAATATACCCTAAAAGAACTCATATACACAAATAATTTTATAATTTAAAGAGATGTCCAGGCTGCTCAGTCACTAGTAATTCCCGCATATTCCAGTATAAGTAAGTAAAAATACTAGATATCCATCTAAAATCCACAGAAATGTCTGTACTTCATAGTGCTTTCATAATATTGTAAAACTCCCCTTTACAGTACAAGGGCAGAGTCTAAACCCTGCCCTCAACCTTCACCTACTCCAGCATTATGTTTCTGTCTAAAACCATTCCACCATTTTACAATAATTCCTTTTTCATCTTCCATTCTGAAATACTTGCTCGTATTCCTTGGGACAAACATCACACCTAGATCAGATATACCCTCTTGAAAATCTTTTCCTTCTAATATTATTTCCTCAGAATCACGCTTCACCTCTAACCACACAAAACTGGGACTGTCAGATAGGACTTCCTCTACTCCTTTTATACTATTTACACTCTTTCCATTTATACTGAAAAGTATATCCCCCTGTTTAAGCCCCATTGCCTCACCTATACTATCAGGAAATACTTCTTGTATCCTAATGCCCTTCCATGGAACACTAAATAGGGGTGTTCCTTCCGTCTGCTCTCGTTTACCTCTAATTATCACAAGCTCATGGAGCGCCGGCGCACTTACCGCTGCCAAATACTTTACCCAATATATCCTGGAGGATATAACTGCCAATGTCAGCACTGTCACACTATATATAGTAAGCATAATACCTGACTTTTTAGCCCTATCCCTAGGCGTCTGTGTAATGGCAATATCTCCATATCCCAATATGGCAACCATGGGCAGTATTGCAAGCATACCACCAGCGCCTTGTGATTGGAATATGGGCCACCATGAGGGCATATTTATTCCACTTCCAGCCAACTGGGCTGCACTATCAGGTATTAACAATACTACAAGTGGAATTGGCCACATCTTTTGCATAATATACGCACCTATGGGATTAAAACTACTATGCTCCATATACACAGGAACACTGGACTTATATCCATCAAAATATATGAGTATACTCTCTATCAAATGGAGCACTCCCACGAGGGCTATAGTTGCAGATACATCTATATCTGGCCAACCAAATATCAAGCTTACGAGGGATAATATACCTGCCGCATATGAAAAACATAGATATCTTGGGCTAAATAACATGAGAAATATAGCCAAGGGCCATATCATGAGTATGGCCCTATAGTCTAGGGTTATACCTAAAATTACAATTATAAAACTTGCCATTAATCCCGACAACATTCCATATAGGAGGCGCTCTAACAGCTGATCAGATATTTTATATCTAAAAAATCCAAGCCACGTCTCCTCAAAAAACGCTACCCGTTTTATGTTCCAATAGACAATTAATACTAGAAACATAAAAAATATATTAGTAAAGGATTGTAAAAAAGTTGTCAATACTAATTTTATCAAAGGCAATATATAGCCCTCCTAACCCTTTCGTATCACTTACCCATCTTCTTTTTCAGTTCATCTATTCCTCTCAAGAGTGGGGCATCCAATTCTAAGGGTAGATCTTCATTTGGATTTTCCTTCAAGAACTCTACAGCTTCATCTGTCATATCCACTTCTATATCGGGAACTACACCCTTTTCATGTATATCCCTTCCCTTAGGTGTAAAATATTTTGAATTTGTGAACTTAAGTGCAGATCCGTCTTTAAAAGGCTTTAATGTCTGGACAACACCTTTTCCATAAGTGGTCTTTCCAATTATCGTACCAACGCCATAATCCTGTATTGCACCACTCAATACCTCTGATGCACTTGCACTATTCTCATCCACCAACACTACCAGAGGAATATCTAAATACTTAGCATCTGATTTATAATCCTCCCGATTGCCTGCCCTATCTTCCCTATATGTTATAATGCCCTTTGGCAATAACATATCCGCAATATTTACACACGAGTCTAAAAGTCCTCCAGGATTACCTCTAAGGTCTAATATCAATGCTTCCATGCCCTGCTTTTTAAGGTCATCAATAGCATTCTCAAAGTTTTTATCAGATTTTTCATCAAATTGATATAGCCATATATATCCTATTTTCTCATCTAATATCTCATATTCCATATCAGGTATTTGGACTACAGCTCGTTTTAATGTATATTCTTTTTCTTCGCCATCTCTCAGTACCGTCACCTTGACCTCTGTGCCAGGCTCTCCTCGCATCATGGCAACTGCCTTATCCATACTACTTCCATCTACAATAGTATCTTCTACCTTTATTACTTTATCACCCGGTATAATACCTGCTTCAAATGCAGGGCTCCCCTCAAATGCCTTTATTACAGTTATTTGATTATCATCTTCATCAACTGTAACCAGCATACCCACACCGGCATAGCTCCCTTGAGTACGTTCCATAAAATCTTTGTATTCTTCAGAAGTGAAATAATAGGTATATGGATCGCCTAAGGAGGCTACCAATCCCTTTATTGCACCTGTTACCATCTCATCTGCATCAGGTTCTTCTATATAATATTGTTCCAATATGTTTCTCACTTCATCTAGTTGATTATATTCTTTTAGTCTTGTGTATTTGGTTCGTGATATTATACTATCTCCAGATTTTATAGTCTTATATGCCATTACCTGTATTGTCAGTACTGAAGTCAATATAGCAGTTACAACTACTAATACAACAGCACCTATTATCGTTCTCTTTTTATTTGCCATTATAGTAAATCCTCCCCTACTAAATCCTGTCATCATATTATAACATTTTAAATCTAGCATTTCAAAAAAGTTTTACATAAAAAAGTGACAGAAGTTATGAATAACCTCTGTCACTTTCTTATATTCGAAAATATTATTTCTCCATCAGGGAAGATATTTCCGTGGATTCACATGGGAACCGTTTACTCTTACTTCAAAATGTAAGTGGGATCCTCTCGATTTACCTGTATCACCAATCAACATTACCGCTTGTCCTTGGCTTACTCTATCACCCAGACTCACAAGTACTTTTGAACCGTGGGCATATAAGGTAGTTAGACCACCGCCGTGATCGATTACTAAATAATTGCCATAGCCATTTACATCATTCGCTACTTTTACTACCGTACCACCTAGTGCAGCAACAGCATTTTTTCCATATATACCTGGACCTGCTATATCTATACCTTTATGTCTCGGTCTATGTGGAGGTTTAAACTCTGAGCTCACATAGGAATTGCTCGGTGCCGGCCATATCATCCTTGAAGAACTACTACCTCTACTAGGGGTGTCACCACTGTTATTGTTATTATTATCGCTACTGTTGTTGCTACCACTATTGTTTTCTTGTTCCCTCTGTGCCGCGGCCAGCTCTGCTAGTCGCTTTTTCTCTGCCTCTTCCCTCTGCCTCTTTTTCTCAGCTTCACGCTCTGCCACAAGTTTCTGTATGGTGGACTCTAGGTCTTTAGAAGTCTTCTCTAGTTCACTTAGATCTAGTTCCATATTCTCTTGCTTTTCCTTGAGTTCAGCAAGCAGGACTTCTTTTTCCTCCTGTTTTGCCTCAATCACAGCTTTCTGATCGGCCATATCTTCCTTTGCCGCCTCTTCTGATAGCTTTTCCTCTTCAAGGAAATTCTTCTTTGCCTCTATATCATCTCTAATAGCCATCATTTCATCGAGGACCTCTTGGTCTAAGGACATGATTTCCCTTATCATTATCACCCTGTCCAAAAAGTCCGTAAAATTCTTAGCTTCAAATATAACCTCTAAGTAGGAGGCATTGGAGCACATATACATGGCACATAAGCGCTCATCCATGAGCTCCCTATGTAACTCGGCCTTTTCTATAGCTTCATCTAGTTCTTTTTCCGTAATTTCTATGTTTTCCTGTGTCTCTATGAGAGCATTTTCTATTTCTTCTAATTGTTCTTGTTTCTCTTTTAGATCTACCTCTATCTCTGCAATTTGATTGACTAGTTCAGATTGTTCTCCTTTTACTTTTTCAATTTCACCTTTAGTATTTTCAATATTCTCATTTATGCCCTTTAGTTCATTTTGCTTATCCGTTAATGAATCTGCAAAGGCAACTGTACTATAAGATACCATGAGAATAGCTATCAAAAAACAAGAAATTAATCTCTTGCCCAAGTAAATCACCCCATCATATTACACATGTATAAAAGTTACCATCCCTATTTAAATGGCTTTATTGATATTCTACTCCCAAATAATTTTTTATCATAGAGACAAATAGCGCCTACTCTCAGTTAAATATCCTGCGTCCCCAACGAAAATGTCTCCTGCGATAGTCTGAATCTATACTCTCTATTACAACTTTTCCTTTAGAAGAACTTGCATGTATAAATTGACCTCCACCCATATATATACCTACATGTCCTAGAGGTCTGCTGTTATTACTAAAGAATACAAGATCTCCTGGCTGTAATGCACTTCTATTTGTTATCTTAATTCCTACTGAACAGGTTGCCTGCCCCGCAGCACTATGTGGTAAACTTACACCGCACTGACCATAGACATACATTGTAAAGCCAGAACA
>DGES01000117.1:9805-11159 GCA_002386065.1 Firmicutes bacterium UBA3920 | reverse complement strand
TTTCTAGATCCTTAGATGTCTTTTCTAGCTTATCGAGGTCTGTCTCAATCTTCTTTTGCTTATCCTTAAGATCAGCAAGCAGCACCTCTTTTTCCTCCTGCTTATCCTCAATTGCCTTTTTTTGAGCTATTATTTCCTCTTTTATACATTCTTCTGCTTCCTCTTGAGCCTCTAGATTTTCTTTTCTCTCCTTTACTTCCTCTTTTATTGCCTGCATCTTCTCCAACACTTCTTGGTCTAGAGACATTATCTCCTTTACCATTTCCAATCTGTCTAAAAAGTCAGTAACACTCTTTGCATCTAATAAAATCTCTAAATAGGATATGTCCGAACTCATATACATGGCACATATACGCTCGTCCATAAGTTTTTTATGAGCATCTTCTTTTTTTACTGCCTCATCCAATTCCTTCTGTGTCTCATCTATATTTTTTTGAATCTCTTCGAGTATTTCCTCGACCTCTGTGAGCTGTTTCTTTTTTTCATTGAGCTCCACTTCTATATCTGCAATTTGCCCAATTAACTTATCTTGTTCACTTTTTAGCTCATCTATATCGCTCTTTTTATTCTCTATATCTTCTTCTACATTCTTTAATTCTTTTTTCTTATCACTTATCGTATCTGCAAAGGCAACTGTAGTATAAGATAGTAAGAGAATAGCCACTAGGAGAAAACAAACTCTCTTTTTACTCAAGTAAACCACCCCATCATTTTTTTAACGACCAATTTTTAGACCTTTAAATGTTTTCTTATGGACATTATACTTCCGATTACGCCTACCGACACTCCAACTAATATAAATACGAGCAGTACATCATATATGACAGAATCAACTGGCAATAACTTGAATATATTCACAAAGAAACCCTCTGCCATATGCTGCCCTGCAAATTTTCCTAGTGCATATTTATATAGCGGTATTATTACTGCAATTGCAATCAAACTTCCCGTCACACCTATTGTAAAACCTTCAATTATAAATGGCCAACGTATATACCAATCGGTAGCACCTATGTATTTCATTATATTTATTTCTCGCCTTCTAGAATATACGGTAAGCCTCACGGTGTTGTTAATTATAATTGCCGCAATTACGGCAAGTACAAGTACAAGAATTAAACCAACTAACCTTACAGTACGCACCACCTTCCCTAACCCTTCTGCTACCTCTTTACTGTAGTTCACTTTCATAACTCGAGGTAGTTTTTGGGCTTTTAATGCTATATTTTCAGTATATTCTGGCTTTTCTATTTCTATTACAAATGAATCGGGTAATGGGTTTTCTTCTCCTTCGTATCCATCTAAAAGATAGGCCTTATCACCTAATTCTTCCTTCCATTTAGTAAGGGCCGAT
>DGES01000117.1:9131-9636 GCA_002386065.1 Firmicutes bacterium UBA3920 | reverse complement strand
TTCTAACTTGGATTCCAAATCATCCATTAGATAATTCAAATTAAGCACAATCAGCATTACAACGCCTAAAACGCATAGGGCCGCAGTTATGGCCACTATGGATGCCACTGACATGGTTTTATTCCCAAAGGCATTTTTTACACCTTGCTTTAAAAAAGAACACCACGTCCTAATTTTCATTGAAATAACCACCCTTTTCTTCGTCTCTTACTATAACTCCATTTTTTAAAGTTATTACCCTCTTTGCCATTGTATCTACTATATCTCTTGCGTGGGTAGCCATTATAACTGTAGTACCCTGCCTATTTGCTGTATTTATTATTTCCATTATCTCATCTGTAGTCGCAGGATCAAGATTGCCTGATGGCTCATCTGCAATTAATATTGCTGGTCGATTGACAAGTGCCCTAGCTATTGCCACCCTCTGCTGTTCTCCTCCCGATAATTCACTAGGATAACACTTAGCCTTAGAGGACAGACCTACCATAGCAAGAACCATGGGCAC
>DGES01000117.1:8431-8881 GCA_002386065.1 Firmicutes bacterium UBA3920 | reverse complement strand
TTAAATTCTGTCCATTTACTATTACAGCACCTGATGTAGGATTTATCTCTTTTAAGAGAAGTTTTAGTATAGTGGATTTTCCTGCACCACTTTCGCCAACAATAAATACAAATTCTCCACTTTCTATTTTAAAACTCGCATTAGAAAGAGCTTTAACTCCATTGGAATATATTTTTTCTACGTTTCTAAATTCAATCAATGCAAACACTCCTGTACATGTCTATTCATCATCATAATCATTTTAAATGTAACCGCATCATGGAAGTTTCTAAGGTCAAGCCCCATGACCTTCTGTATCTTATCCAATCTATACACTAGAGTATTTCTATGGATGTATAACTGTCTTGAAGTTTCACTCAAATTCAAACTATTTTCAAAGAATTTTTCAATTGTAAGTATCATTTCATCTGTAAATATCTTATCTAGCTCTTCATGGAATATATCTGTATA
>DGES01000117.1:3869-8165 GCA_002386065.1 Firmicutes bacterium UBA3920 | reverse complement strand
TCCCTCAATCCAAATATATCTTCTTTAGTTCGACCTACGCCAATATGGGCCTTTATGGATATTTCATTTAATATTGTATCTTCCATAGCACCAGCAAGTTCAATAAGCCCATCATCATCTATGTCTTCAGATATACTCTTTGCAAATAATATAGTACGTCCATCTACAACTAACCACATATCTTCCCTATCTTTAGGAAATGCGTCTGTCAATATATCAAATATATTCTGTACGCTTACACTCAAAGTTTCAATTATGAATGCACATCGGGGAGTATGAACATCTATCTTATATTCATTACAATAGTCTTCAAGTTCAATCTCGTCTACCTGCTCATAGAGAAATAGCTTTATCACCTCTTCTTTACTCAACTTTCGGTGACATGACTTAAAATACACACCAAAAAGAGAAGCTATAAGAAGACAATAATTCTCTACAGTCTGTGTTGTCCCCTCCATCTCAATATAATAAGGGATCGTGCCATCTACAAAAAATCTCATATATGTCATACCATTGTGTTTAAAACCCTGTTTTTCCCCTTCTCTATCGATATTTTTTATAAGAGGTTTCAACTCTCCTATTCTATCCGGTTCACTACTTGCTACAACAGTTCCAGTTATATCTATAATCGATGTGGGGACTTTAATCTTATTTACTATATTGTCCAGTATCTTCTGCATTCGCTTCTCAGCCAACAACCAACTCACCTACCAAAATTGTTACAAGATTATTAAATTTATTAAATGTATTATACAACATTTTTTAAAAATAGTGAAGCCCTATTTCAAAAATAAAACAAAAAAGCAGATATTTTATCTTTATATACTAAGATAATAATTCTGCTTTTCTGTATTTATATATAATTTTGCTTTTACTTAAGTAAAGTTTCTTCGGTATCTTTATCGAAGAAGTGCAGTCTATTGGCATCAAATGCAATCTTAATTGTATCACCGGCTCTTGCAGTAGATCTGGGATCTACTCTAGCCACAACGTTCTGTCCAGAAATATCAAGATATAAGAGTGTTTCTGAACCTAGAAGCTCGACAACATCTACATATGCCTTAACAGTACTGTCAGCTGCACTCTGTAAGAATATCTCCTCATCATGTAAGTCTTCTGGACGGATACCCATTATAACTTCTTTACCAATGTAGGACGGATCCTTAAACTGTTTTACTTTACCTGCTGGAATCTTGATCTTATTGTTTTCAAATACAGCATATACGTCATCCCCCTCTTGTGCAAGGACAACATCTAGGAAATTCATCTGAGGACTTCCAATAAAACCTGCAACAAATAGGTTTACTGGCTTATCATACAGATTTTGAGGCGAATCAACCTGCTGGATAAATCCATCTTTCATGACAACGATTCTAGTTCCCATTGTCATAGCCTCAATCTGGTCGTGTGTAACGTATATAAAGGTTGTCTGTAATCTGTTGTGCAGTTTTGTTATTTCTGTTCTCATCTGAACCCTGAGTTTAGCGTCCAAGTTAGATAGAGGCTCATCCATCAAGAACACCTTTGGTTCACGTACTATAGCTCGCCCAAGGGCAACCCTCTGCCTCTGTCCACCAGATAGTGCCTTTGGCTTTCTGTTGAGCAGATGCTCTATATCCAAAATCCTTGCGGCCTCTTTTACTCTTCTATCAATTTCAGCCTTGGGTGTCTTTCGCAGTTTTAGACCAAATGCCATGTTGTCATACACCGTCATATGTGGATAAAGGGCATAGTTCTGGAAAACCATTGCAATATCCCTATCCTTGGGAGCTACGTCATTCATTAGCTTATCGCCAATATACAGTTCGCCTTCTGTTATTTCTTCTAATCCTGCTATCATTCGAAGTGTCGTAGATTTTCCGCATCCGGAAGGACCTACTAATACTATAAACTCTTTATCAGCAATATCAAGATTAAAATCACTAACAGCAGTTACTCCACCTGGATAGACTTTGTACGCATGTTTTAAAGTCACACTTGCCATTAAAACCCCTCCATATTTTTTATTTGCATCCCCCCGGATGCAAAACTTTTTTACTTTCATAAGTTTAATTACATTATATATGTGATGCTGTAATATGACTATAGCCATTATTAACAAAAATGCTACGACTTTTTTTGAAAACATTGCATAAACTCGTCTTATTTCTAGAGTTAATTATACCATAATTTATTGCTTTGTCAAAAGAATTTACAAATATATACTTGTATCAATATACATTGTCGTGTATAATTATAATCATATATATTACATTTTGGAGGTCGTATTATGATAAATGTCAGTTTAATAGGTTCAACTGGATATGCTGGAATTGAGCTAGTAAGACTGCTTATAGCCCATCCCGAAGTAAATATAGCCCATTTGGTATCCCACAGCCACGCCGGCGAACCTATATCTCATGTATATCCAAATTTAAAGGGAATATGTGAAAAAATATGCACATCCTTGGACATTGATGCCATAACAGCAGATAGTGATGTCGTATTTACAAGCCTACCCCACGGTGCATCTGATGATATTGTGCAAGTTTTACATGAAAGGGGCATAAAAGTCATAGACCTAAGTGGAGATTTTAGATATACAGATATCTCCACATACGAAAAGTGGTATGGACGGACCCACAATAGTCCACATTTATCGAACATGGCAGTATATGGTTTACCAGAACTCTACAGGGATGATATAAAAAATGCGTCCATTGTAGCAAATCCTGGATGCTACACTACATGTTCTATTTTGCCGCTTGCTCCTTTAGTAGCACACAATCTCATAGATACAAAGTCCATTATAATAGATGCAAAATCGGGGGCCACCGGCGCCGGCAAAACTCCATCACAGCCACTTCATTTTTGTGAATTGGATGAGAACATGCGTGCCTATAAGATAGCAACCCATAGACATACATCGGAGATAGAGGAAAAATTGAGTCTTATTGCAGATAAAGATATAACCTTGTCTTTTACCCCCCATATACTACCTATAAAACGTGGAATATTTTGTACTATATATGCAAACTTAAATGATAAATACAATGCAGACTTTATATATGATATATATAATAAATTCTATGCAGATGAACCTTTTATATATATATATAATAATGAAGAAACTCTTCCAGAGCTTAAGTTTGTAAACGGTTCTAACCACTGCCACATAGGATTTGTAATAGATAAAAGGCTAAATAGAATAATTATAGTATCCGTACTCGATAATCTCATAAAGGGCGCCGGCGGACAAGCCATACAAAATATGAATATAATGTTTGAAATCAAAGAAACCACAGGACTAGATGGTCCTGCATGGTACCTGTAAATACATGCTAGGAGGGAATATGTTAGATATGAATGGATATATAGAAAGGGCCAACATTCTCATCGAGGCCTTACCCTATATTCAAAAATTAAGTGGTAAAACAGTTGTTATAAAATTTGGCGGCAATGCCATGATAAATGAAGAGATAACGCGCACCATAATGCAGGATATAGTACTACTAAAATTTGTAGGAGTCAATCCAATAGTAGTACACGGTGGAGGACCTGAGATAAGTAAAATGCTTGACACTTTAGGTATAGAATCTGATTTCCACGATGGTCTTCGCATAACTGACAAGGACTCCATAGATATCGTTGAAATGGTACTCACAGGCAAGATAAACAATGATATAGTAGCTAAAATCAATATGCTTGGAGGAAGTGCAGTTGGCCTATGTGGAAAGGATGCAAAGCTCATTGAAGCAGAAAAAAAGGCATCTACAGACGGCTTTGATTTAGGATATGTCGGAGAGATAAAAAATATAAACCATAAGGTATTAGAGCTGCTAAGTCAAGACGAATATATACCAGTGGTGGCACCTACTGGTATAGGTCCAGATGGACATACTTATAATATAAATGCAGATATAGTGGCAGGTGAAATAGCTGCGGTACTCAAGGCAGAAAAACTTATATTTTTGACCGATATAGACGGAATCTACAGAGAACCAGGCAATTCTGATTCCCTAATGTCTGTAATAACGATAGATGAGGTATATAGACTCATAGATAAGGGAATAATAAGTGGAGGTATGATCCCAAAGGTAATGGGATGCATAAAGGGAATTGAAAAGGGAGTCAATAGAACCCATATATTAAACGGAACTCTTCCCCATCCCATATTGTTAGAGATATTTACAGATACAGGAATCGGCACAATGGTAACTAAATAATATTTAAAACATGGGATAATTCACAATTTGTTAACAATTAGTTTATCTTTTATTCTTATTTTCTTGCTATTATAATATCTGTACTACAGGG
>DGES01000117.1:3417-3627 GCA_002386065.1 Firmicutes bacterium UBA3920 | reverse complement strand
TTTTTTATTATGGATTCAAAAGAATGTATGACTCTAACACAACAATACTATATGAACACATTTTCAAGATATCCAATAGTATTTGAATATGGCACAGGTGCTACCCTCTACGACAGTGAAGGCAAGGCATATATAGATTTCTTAGCAGGCATTGCAGTCAATGTACTTGGCTATGCCCACCCAGCCCTTGTCGATACTATAGTAGAGCAG
>DGES01000117.1:2813-3161 GCA_002386065.1 Firmicutes bacterium UBA3920 | reverse complement strand
CTTGCCCAGATACTTGTGGAAAATAGCTGTGCCGACAAGGTTTTCTTTGCAAACAGTGGTGCAGAGGCAAATGAAGGTGCTATAAAACTTGCACGTTTGTTTTTTTATAAGCAAGGTATGGATAAATATGAAATAATAACGGCATGTAATTCATTTCACGGTAGGACTTTGGCTACACTTGCAGCCACTGGACAAGAAAAATACCACTCTCCCCATTCCATATTGCCACCAGGTTTTATAAATGTTCCTTTCAACGATATAGACGCTATTAAATCGGCTATAACCGAAAATACATGTGCCATTATGATAGAACCTATACAAGGTGAAGGTGGCATAATAGAGTCGCAA
>DGES01000117.1:751-2608 GCA_002386065.1 Firmicutes bacterium UBA3920 | reverse complement strand
CTCATATTCGATGAAATACAAACTGGTATAGGGAGGACAGGAAAATTATTTGCATATGAACACTTCGGCATAGAACCCCATATATTTACACTGGCAAAGGGGCTAGGGGGAGGGATACCTATTGGAGCAGTGCTTGCAAAGGAAGAGATAGCATCTGCCTTTGAACCTGGAGATCATGGAACGACGTTTGGAGGCAATGCCCTTGCGTGCAGCGCCGGCGCTTGTGTTATAAACACCCTTCTAAAAGAAAATCTAATAGAAGAATGTGCCGCAAAGGGCAAATACTTTAAAGATAAGCTATTCAAGCTGCAAAACAGCTTCCCCCAACTAATCAAAGATATAAGGGGTATGGGACTCATGTTAGGAGCACAACTACACAGCAATATAGATGCAAAAGATGTAGTCCAATCAGCCCTAGATATGGGCTTTATAATAAATTGTACTGGCGATAACACCCTACGCTTTGTCCCACCACTCATAATATCCATAGATGAAATCGATAGTCTAATAGATGCTTTAGAAAAAATATTTAAAGAATTTTAACAAAGGAGACATCTCAGTATGCCAAAGAGAGAATATATAAAAAAAGTACTTGTAATCGGTTCTGGACCAATTATTATAGGGCAAGCCGCAGAATTTGACTATTCAGGCACCCAAGCCTGTAAGGCTCTCAGAGAAGAAGGCATAGAAGTTATACTTGTAAATAGCAATCCTGCTACTATAATGACCGACCTAGATGTGGCAGATAATATATATATTGAACCTTTAACTATAGACAGCTTAACAAAAATAATAGAAATAGAAAAACCCGATGGTATATTAGCCACTCTAGGTGGGCAGACCGCCCTAAATGCTGCTACCGATTTATATAAACATGGAGTTCTCACACAATATAATATTAGTTTTCTCGGTACATCCATAAATTCTATACAGCTAGCCGAAGATAGACAACTTTTTAAGTCTACCATGGAAAAAATAGGCCAGCGAGTAGCTAATAGTAAAATAGCTACAACACTTGAAGAAGGTACAGATTTTGTAGCCCAAGTAGGTTTTCCCGTCATAGTACGACCAGCCTATACGCTAGGCGGAACAGGTGGGGGTACTGCCTATAATATGGATGAATTCATACACATATGTACTAGGGGACTTAAAAATAGTCCAATCCATCAGGTATTAATAGAAGAAAGTGTTGCCGGTTGGAAGGAGATTGAGCTTGAGATAGTAAGGGATAATGAAGGTACATCACTGGTTGTGTGCAGTATGGAAAACTTAGATCCTGTGGGGATACACACTGGAGACAGTATAGTAGTAGCACCCACCCAGACACTTACTCCCTCACAGCTATTAAATTTAAAAGAAGGTGCCTTTTCTATAGTTAAGGCACTGGATATAAAGGGCGGATGCAATGTACAATTTGCCTTAAATCCAGATACAGGAGAATATATAATAATCGAAGTAAATCCAAGGGTCAGCCGCTCTAGTGCCCTCGCATCCAAGGCAACAGGTTATCCCATAGCTAGAGTAGCTAGTAAGATAGCTTTAGGACTAAATCTAGATGAAATAGATGGAGCATCTACAGAACCTATTCTCGACTATGTCATAGTTAAAGTCCCAAGATGGCCCTTTGACAAGTTTACAATGGCAGATAGAAGGCTAGGTACACAAATGAAAGCAACGGGAGAAGTCATGGCAATAGGAGCTACATTTGAAGAGGCATTACTAAAAGCCATAGACTCACTAGATATTAAGTTAAATTTCCACATAGGGATGAATGAAATTAGCAAATGGGATGATAACTCCCTACTGGATTCCCTAAAAAGGCCTGATGATGAGCGGATCTTCGCAATATCCGAGGCA
>DGES01000117.1:0-418 GCA_002386065.1 Firmicutes bacterium UBA3920 | reverse complement strand
ATAGGGGATAAAAGGGCATACTATTATTCCACTTATGAGAATGGATATGAAAGTAAGGTTTCAAATAATCCCAATAAGGTAATTGTTCTAGGATCTGGACCTATCCGAATAGGTCAAGGGATTGAATTTGACTATTGCAGTGTCCACTCGGTAAAAGCACTGAAGGAGAAAAACATAGAGGCCATAATAATAAATAGTAACCCAGAGACCGTAAGCACTGATTTTGATACGGCAGACATCCTATACTTTGAACCTCTCACCTTAGAGTGTGTACTAGATGTAGTCGAAAGGGAAAAACCCTTAGGAGTAATAGGGCAGTTTGGCGGTCAAACTTCAATAAATCTTGCAGCCCCTTTAAAAGCACAAGGAGTAAACATATTGGGAACTGAGGTCTCCACTATAAAAAGAGAAGAAGAAA
>DGES01000013.1:6360-6702 GCA_002386065.1 Firmicutes bacterium UBA3920 | reverse complement strand
CTCTATGTCAGATAGTGCTTTTCCCCTATTCTTGTAATATCTTATGACCTGCAACATATTTTTTGAAGCACCCTTGACAAACTTTTTTGCAATTTCCACCCGTTTTTCATAATCCAAATAATATTCAGCTTGCTTAAGTATCATATATCCAGAATTCATGTGTTCTCTAGGATAATACGAACCTATATAATAACCATAATAATTAAAGAAATGTATAATTATCTTAGATTGAGTGACAAACTCTAAAAATCTTTTATTTATATCTACTTCACCAAATATGTAAAGCTCATCTGTATTTTCAACTGGAATATATTTTCGCCCTTTTTCGTTCTCAAAAAATAT
>DGES01000013.1:2007-6150 GCA_002386065.1 Firmicutes bacterium UBA3920 | reverse complement strand
CTCTCTACACCTTTAGAACTCTTTTTTATCTCCCCCACCACCAAGTCTCCTTCTTCTGACCTTATAAGATCTAAAACCACATTATCTAAATGCACTTTTTTTCTTGCTCTACCATAGCTTTTTTCATCTATAAGTCTACCCATTTCAAGATATGGATGTTCTTGATCTGGTACTATCTGGTGAGCCATTAGCCATGTCTGACGTTTGCACATTATAAAACCCTGTATAAGTGTTCCTGTAACCATTTGAGACATTTTTTATCTCCTCTCAGGGATAATGGCAAAGCAGCCAAACCCTTGAGAATTTTTACTTCCAAGGCCTGTCTCATATGCAATCTTTATAAATTCTGGCTGTCCTTTTATTCTATATTTTCCCATCCAACCTTTTATAACTATGTCATGGTATTTTATAATATTCATCTTTATATCCCTATCATTTAAAGGCTCTATAAGAAAATCTTCATTTGGTTGGTCATTATATATTATTTCATATTTCTTCTTCAAATTCTCATATATCAGTTTATTAAATATATCAGTAGATGGGCTATGATATATGGTTTTCTTTTTGCCCATAAGAGTAACTGTAGAATATATTACCATAGGAGATAACATAGTGATAACTCCTTTGCTGCAATCCTTTTGATAATCATACGCAGTTATATTATTTATATATACTGATGTCCTGCCTAAAAAGAGATCATCATTTTTTATGAGAGAATTGGCGAAATTTTCTATAAACTCATCCACAGCAGATGATACAATAAGCTTTACAGGTGATGTAAATGTTATTGTATCATTCTTTGTATCCATTTTAAATCTCCCTAAAATTCTAGAAAACGTAAAAAGTTTAAAGCTCCTTTTTTCATACTGAAACCCCTCTTCATGTAAAAAAGTTCGAAATATTTCGTCTTCAATATTATTATATATAAAACCTTGCACTATATTGTTATAGTGTATGGGTAATACCAACTTATCGTCAAATCCCAATTCTAATTCTAATCGCATAAACTATCCCCTCCTTATATCATATATTACCATATAGCCACCATATCTTCGCATATATACCCTGTATCAATGTCATAATAATCAGATTTGCTCAAACTGCTTATATAGCCAAATCCTTCATTCAATACTGGAAAGTTTTTAACCGTAGCAGGCACAGATATGACATATTGATAAAAATCAGCTTTAAAGCTGTCAAACTGTACTTTCCTTTCAATGGGGTTTTTTATATCTTTAAGCTCCATATACATGGTCCATAGTTTTTTTGCATAGTCGTCAAGTTCTATAAATACATCTATCTTAAATACATCATTATCAATTAACCTAAAGTCTGCAATACAAGGACTACCATCTATACTCGTATACTTCATATTATAGACAGCATCTAATAATTTTCTTGACTCATCGTAAGATTTTCTCTCTTTTACCTGCCTGTAGTACTCATCAATAAGATCTAAAAATGCCCTCTCGGCTATACTTTTTTTATTTATTAATATATTTTTCGTAATATCTAGTAATACTGAATCATATATATAACTTGCATATCTACGATTTTCATCACATAGTGATACAATATATACTTCTCCCTTACTCTTTCCTTCTCTATTACATCGTCCTGCAGTCTGGTTTATAGAGTCAAGTGGAGCAAAATCTCTATACACAACATCATAATCGATATCAACTCCTGCCTCTATAAGTTGGGTAGTGACTGCAAACCGATACTTTTTGTCTTTCATATCCTCTATTCTGCTTAGGCGTTCCTTTGGAACAACATGGGTAGACAAGAAAGCAATCTCATCTTCTCCACAAATTTGTTCCTTCAATAATCTTTCCTTCAATAACTTATAGAAGTCCTTGGCACAGCTTATTGTGTTCAACACAAATAGATAGCTCTTATCGTCCTCAAAATCTATAGTATCCATAAACTCTTCTAGCCTCATACCTTTGTCTAAAATGGGCCTTAATATTACTCGATTTAAATTTTCATCAGTAAAATATTTTTGGCTATCTGTTAATGAAATACATTCGTCTTTCCCAATAATATAAGGATCAGTTGCTGTTATAAATACTATATAGCATTGAAATTTGTATGCCAATATTCTAAGTATTTCCTCCATTATTTCCCAGTACTTAGTGGGTAACGATTGTATCTCATCTAATAATATTATGCTTCCAGAGATTTTGTGAAACTTCCTAAGTGTACTGTTCTTATTAGACATAAGCGTATGAAAAAACTGTATAAAAGTTGTGATTATTATCTCACTATTCCATCCTTCTATTAAAAATTTTGCCTCATTTGTATCAAATTCGCTTTCATCATCGTCATAAAATATATCTGTCAAATGGTGATGTTTTAATAAAACTTTTGTGTTTGTAGGTATATCTCCTGCCATTAACACTTTTTCATATTCTTTCCCATTTTGCTCTATAATGCTTAAAAAAGGTAATGAATATATTATCCTAGGTATATAGTCTTTTTCTTCTATCACTCTTTTTCTCAATTTCAATGCAAATGCAAGAGACGACAATGTCTTCCCAAGTCCTGTCGGTAAATTAATTGAATATATCTTTTCATCTAAATCTATATTAGTATTTACTATCTCTCTATAGGCCCTTTCCCTCAATATATTTATTTTAGAATCATTTAGGGAAAATGTAGACTTATAGGCATCCACAATGGATTCATCCATGTCCACGTATATTCTCTCTATAGGCCTGCTAAATACCGCATCACATTTATCTGCATCAATGAGTATGGAAAAGAGAAAATTGAGCAGCATATATGGCATTATATCTTGCTTTTTACCAAGCCTGCGCAAATAACGCCTGCACTTTCTCATATCGTCTGGAAAACTAGCTATCCAATTGTGTAATATTCCTGCAGATACACTTCCCTTAAACCCCCGACTATGCAGTGTATCTATCATTTTATCAAATAAGGATGCATCTATACTTTCTACTTGAGTATTTAAAACCTCCATCTCCTTTTCAGATATCTTGGATTCGTCCACTACATTTCTGAAATTTCCGTGATGTCGTTTGACTATCAAAAAAGAGATGTATGCCAAAAACTCATCATTAAAATACTGATGTACACAGTAATATGTTATGATGGCTGATAAAAGTCCGTGATGAGTCTCTGGCATTGACTTTAAATGAATCTTTTCACGTTGTGATGCAAACAAATACTTCTGAAAATATTTTGTAGACTTGCCCATATCATGACAGAAACCACAAAATTCTATTAATACCGCAAGTTCTTCAATAGAGTATTTGGATAATTCTTCCACTGGTTTACTCAATAGTTCAGCTAATCCCATATTTGCTACATTAGTAAGGTGATCAGCAAGTAATTTATTAGGATGAGAGAAAAACTCAGAAGAACATAATACATTCACCGTTTTCTCCCTCCCAATAGCGATTAGCATTTAACTTAACAGGTTTTCCATCTATTTCAAATAATACATCCTCATACTTATGAACGACCCTATCACTATCCATTATAATGGGCATCTTCTCTTTGAAATATTTTCTATCACCGCTTGCATTTATATATATATCATCCACATAGTACAGGGGTACAACAGTTGTTATCTCTACATCTTCGTTTCGTCTTTCTTCAAATTGTATAGTATCTACATAACGAAAATCAGCTAAAAGTTCGCTTAATCCCAAAGATAAAGTATAAAAACTCTTATGGCTTTCAACGAACTCTGCCAATCTATAGAATAGTTTTTCATCTTCATGCCAGAAATATATCCTATAATGGGGTTCTTTTATAAATTCCATCTTTATGGGGCTTCTGGGTTCATGATGGGGTTTTTTAACGGGAATCCAATGGTTTCCCTTGGTATTTATAAGATTTAAGCCAGCCCTAAGTTTTTTTATAGGTGCCATTATCTGTATGGCTATCTTACAGCGTTCATGGGAAAAGGTGTCTAAATATTCTTCCTTATCAATACCTATAATAGCACCTAACATTCCCCCTATAGTAGATGGAGGAGGAAATGAAAAGCTCAGTGGTGAAGAAGTAGTATAATATTTTTTAAAATGTCCTAAATCACCAAATATATCAAATATCAAGATGTTCATATCTATTCCCCTCAAAGTTTTAATTCGTTTAGATCAAATCCCGACAAAA
>DGES01000013.1:0-1828 GCA_002386065.1 Firmicutes bacterium UBA3920 | reverse complement strand
CCATTCCACATACCATCTAATAATAAGTTTATGTCTTCCTCTGTCAGATCAATACCCTGTCTAATAGCTGCATTTTCATTTACTATTCCATAGAACGCAATAAGTGAATAGGGCAGAATATATCTTTCAGTAAAAGTCCCCTGTTTCTTGGCTTCCTTAGATGGCATAACCGTTGTGCCTTTTACATATTTCATATTTACCCTATGAAGCGAACGACCATATTTAAACTGCACAGGACCAGTCAATGTCATAGTCTTTTCTTTCACTGCAGTTGTTGCACCAAATAACCTGACGTCAATACACTCTTTTATGAGTTCATTATTGTCTTTAAACTCTTTTAATCTAGCCTCTTTATCCTTAAGCATACCATTTTTTTCATCACGCAACTCTAGTATAAAGATTCCTTTTCCCTTATAGTCGTGGAGATAATCACGAATTGTACGCTTTAACCTAACATCTGTTACAAAGTTTATACCCGTCTCCTCGTCTATACGTGGTTTATTCTCATCTATAGGATCGCCATTTGGATTAGAATCCGTAACATCATATAAAAACAAAAGTTCAGAACGGTTTTTTATAACTGACATTATAATACTACCTCCTCATTATTTGTTTCCTCTTTCTTCACACTATCCTTATCTTTGAATATGTCATTTGTAACTTCATTAACAAGATTCATACCTGCACAGAAATAAAAATTCATCTCATCTACAGTCATATCCCAATCTTCACCGGCGAGTAGTAGATAATGGGATGCCTCTTGTGCAATTATCCTCTCCCTCATTCTAAAAGAATTATACTCCTCTAGTTTGTTTTGAACCTTTGGAAGCAGCCCTCTAAAATCTCTTTCATTTAATCTAAAACTCTTTAGATTTTTTAAGAATGGCGGTGTATCAGTATCCCTATCTTTCTTTTGAGTCCTAAGCAAGAGTTCTGTAAGAGAGCCTAACAAAAACAATCCCCTCTTTGTAGGAGTTTTGAATATGTCACCATACCTTTCGAATACCTCGTCAAATATCCTTTCCTCCAAGAAAATTCCCTCCTCCATTTCAATTAATCCCAATTTGTTTAAAAATAATATAGTCATAAGCCCATCCCGCGTAGAAAAATAATAATTATTCTGATTGAGTAGATCATCTCTTATTTTATTTACTATAAATTTGTACATAAACTCAGATGATATACGACGATCCTTAAATATTCGGTCTATTATATCTAAAAAATATTTATCAAGATCTGTGTTTGCTTTTTTGACATCTGTCTTAAAGAAAAATTTGCGAATCATCCTAAATGTAAAATTCGATTTCATAAGTTCATCTACATAATTTTTGGCATCAAATATTGTACGTATTCTAGATGGAAATACATCTTGTATATGAAGTAATATTCTTTCAGCAGATTGTTCTCGCTTTAGAAATAGAAAATCCAAAGCCATTGTATCCTCGGCTTCTTTCAATTCATATAATATATCGTCTTCATCACCTGTTATACTTTTAACTGCGTCATGACCTAAAGATATATCTTTAGAAACATCTTCCCATATGTCAAATATATATTCATGGTCATATGGAGTTCCCATTAAAAATTTAGGTATAAGTTGATATCTTATTCCGCAAAAGTTGAAACTGAGATTTTGTTCTATATATTTCCTTCCATGTTCTAGCTTTAAAATACAGTCAGAACATATAGGAAAATTTCTCCAGGATTTCTTATCATCAAATCCACCTATGATATAACCTATTTTATCAATTGTATAGAATGCATATGGGCTTGCATTACCTATTACAGTAGCGCTTTTATTACCACAGATTGAGCAAGTCTTATTTTC
>DGES01000011.1 GCA_002386065.1 Firmicutes bacterium UBA3920 | reverse complement strand
AAGAGCTGGTGGCTTTTCATTGTCAACAAGCCGTAGAAAAATATTTAAAAGCATTTTTAATTAAAGAAACGGGCATTTTACACAGCGGTCATCATCTTATGGGATTACTTAAAAAATGCTACCAAATAGATGAAAAATTTAAAGAGTTCATACACCAAGTGACATTTCTAAACAGCTATTATATAGAGACTAGATATCCTTCGGATGAAGGTCTGGTTGTAGATAGAGAAGATGCAGAAAGATGTATTGAATATGCAAGTCAAGTATTGACATATTCTTTTTTAGATGATAAATAATAGTAGCCATATAATAGGCTAATATTGAGACAATATTCCCAATTTAAAACAATTTTTTACAGATCAAATATAGAAAATATTGTATAATATACAAAAATGACATATAATAGAATATGAAACCAAACCAATTTTTTTAATGGAAGGAATAATTCCAATGAAACTTTTCGATATATTACCCCCAAATCTGTTTTCTATACTTACCTCGAAGAATAAATTGATCTATACTGATGCTCTATTCGTACTACGTCGGGCATTTAAACAGGAGATGACAATTAGCAAAACAGAATTAATTTCTATGCTGATTGCAAATCTTGAAGAAGAGATGTTAGACTTTGATATCTTTGAGGAAAATGAGGGTGATGAAATATATGTAAAAGAGGATATATCATTATCATCCATAGCCCACCGCATAGTAAGAAGATTCGAAGAGACAGGTTGGATTGAAATTGACTATGGTTTGGGTACATTTGATGAATATATAACACTGCCTGACTATTCTATAAAAATTATAAACCTTTTATATTCACTTACTGATGATAGCATCAAAGAATACGATTTATATGTCTATACCACATATTCTACCTTAAAGACAGCCGATACTGAGCGAGATGAATATATGTATAGGGCACTATCTATATCCTATGAAAGAACAATGAATCTGATAGATGAACTCAAGACGCTGTATAATAACATACGTAGGTACCATCAGGCATTAAATGAATATATTACAGTAAATGATATATTGAAGGGACATTTTGATGAGTACAAAAATTTGGTAGGAGACAGGATCTATCATAGGGTTAAGACACTAGATTCGGTGCCACGATATAAGGCACCCATATTGAAAATATTATCAAACTGGCTTACAGATCATACCCTTAGGGAGAATATGGCAAATCAGGCTATGCTTCGTGGTCAATATAAAACCAAAGAAGATGCAATGGAGGATATAATATTCAAAATACAAGAGATAATGGATATATATGAGAATGTGGATCAACTCTTAGATGAGATAGATATGAAAAATTCATCTTATACTAGGGCTTCCATAGAAAAAATACAATATCTTTTAAATACAGATAGGAGTATAAAGGGGAAATTGGTAGAAATATTAAAGAAGGTTTCATCTGGAAACGAGGGTATGATAGAGCCTATGGAGGCTTGTATAGAATTATATAGCCAAAGATATATAGATGAAAATTCACTATATGTATATACATCGCAAAAGAGGAGAGATGATACCCCACTTATGAAGGTACAACCTCCGATAGAGGAAAATGGAAAAATAGTTTTAGATGAATTGAAAGACCAACTAAAAAGCAGTTATAGTCGTAGACGAATTATGAAGTTTATGAAAAATATAATGGATGGTGTGGATGTAATATATAGTAGTGAGATTCCCTTAAACTCTAATGATGATTTTATTCTGCTTATATTGGCATTTTTATATTGTAGTGCAAATACTTTTTATGATATGGAGTGTATGGATGAATATGTGGTAAATGGGGGATATAGGATACCACAGATAAGGTTTATTAGAAAGGATAAAAAGGCTTATGTGGCTAGAAGAGTTTGAGAGGCTTACTAATTCTGAGAAGGAAGAGTTCAAGAGAATCGCAAATCTTATATTATCTCGCACTTTTATAATACGCGATATATATGATCCCAAAGATAATATGTTGAAGATAAATGCTGAATATCGATTTGTAGAGCGGTATTTTCAGTTGTTTTCGGATTATCTATCCTATTCTGGTTGGACAATCTATAGGGATAATAATTATGGCGTCATAGCCCTTGAAAATATATATAAATATAATAGGATGAGGTTAAATAAAAATACTACACTTATGCTGTATACACTACGACTTATATTCGAAGAAGAGCGGGAGAAGGTAACACTGCGCAAAGAGATAATGACAACTACAGGACAGCTTATACACAAGATGCTTACAATTGGACTTATAGATAAAAAATTACCTAATAAGGATATAGCAAATGGGCTGAGAACCCTCTCTTACCACAATATAATTGAAAAATTAGAAGGGGTGTGGGAAGATCCTGATACAAGGATTTTAATTCTTCCATCTATATTATTTGTGGTGACAAATGAGAGAATAAGTAAGATGTACGAGACATTAGGCTTTGAAGATGAGGAAGAGATAGGAGAGTATCTTGATAGCCAATTTGTATTTAGAGGAGAAGATGTACTATGAAAGTCCTCAAAAAGCTATTACTCATAAATTGGCATTCTTTTTGGAATGAAGAGGTGGAGTTTGAGACTATAAATTTTCTTACAGGGAAGAATGCAGTTGGTAAATCTACAATGATAGATGCACTTCAACTTCTATTGTTAGGTGATACTAGTGGATATTTTTTCAACAAATCAGCTAATGAAAAATCTGGAAGGACCCTGAAGGGATATCTCTATGGAGAGATAGGTGATGACGGTGATGTGGGATTTCACTATCTTAGAAATGGGAACTTTACAAGCTATATTGCTTGTGAATTTTACGATGATATTAGGGATAAGAGTTTTACATTAGGGGTAGTGTTCGATTGTTATGAAGATGGTACTTTTAATCATAGATTTTTCACATTAGATGATAGGATACCAAGTAATAGGTTTATAGTAAATAATGAGCCTATGCCCTTTTCTACATTGAGAAATTATATACGAAAAAATTATGCTAGAGGGAAATTTAGTTTTCCCGATTCAAATAGGCAATATCAAGAAATTTTGAGGGGAAAGCTTGGGGGGCTTAAAACTAAATATTTTAGTCTATTCAAAAAGGCAGTTCCCTTTAGTCCCATAGATGACATTGAAAAATTTATTACTGAATACGTATGCGATGTAAAGGACAATGTGGATGTAAGTATTATGCAGGATAATATACGATATTATAAAAGACTAGAGCAAGATGCAAATATGATGGAGAAACGCATTCAAGCATTGGAGCATATAGAACAATTATATAATGCGTATACAGTTGAAAAAGATAGGCTTATAGTACATAGATATATAGTAGAACGAGCCAAACATCAAGAAGCTCTAGATTTATGGGAACAATTGAACAGGGAATTAGAGGAAAATACAAAGAAGTTAAAAGAGATATGCACATTAAAAAAGGAAAACGAAGAGACTCTATCAAATCTAGAAAATAAGAAGGAGAAACTTATAGAGGACAAGCTTGTCTCAGATATATATAATAAGAGCAAGGAGCTTACAGATGAGAAAGAGAGACTAAAAAAGAGATTAGATGAATTAAAGGAAGAACTAAAAAAAGTGGTTGGTAACCTACGAAGTTATGGTTTGGTATGGCGCGAGAACATTAGAAAGATAGATGGATGGGAATTATCAGAAAATGATTTGGAGGATAATTTTTTAAATAGGATTAAAGAAGAATATCTATCTTTAAAACTAAATAGTAAAGAGGCGATGAAATATGCACAGTTATTTGTCAATATGGATGGTGGAGTTTTATCTCAGTTAGATGATAGGGAATTTAATGAGGCACGTCTTGCTATAGTTAAGGTGAGGGATACTGCTTCAAGGTTAAACTATAACATAGGTCATCAGAAGGAAATAATAGAAGATCAGTTCAGGGAAATAAAAGAGCAGTTAGAAGGACTTAGACGAGGTATAAAACCATATAATAAAAAACTTTTAGATTTGCAATATGAAATAGCTAAGGGTCTTAAAGATAAGTACAATAAAGATATAGATGTGGCCATATTAGCCAATCTCATAGAGATACCAAATGCAAGATGGAGAAATGCAATAGAAGGCTATCTTCATACCCAAAAATTTCATCTTATAGTCGAACCAGAATATTTTGTAGATGCCCTTAAGATATATGATGAGCTTAAATTCAAAATGGGATTTTATGGTTGGGGCATAGTAGATATAGGAAAACTTTTAGAAATGTCTCCTACCGAAAATCCTAACTTTCTCGCAGAGGAAGTGGAGACTGATAATCCGTATGCACGGCTATTTATCGATTATGTCCTTGGCAATATTATAAAATGCGATGCTGTAGAAGATTTGAGAAATTTCAATAGAGCCATCACTGATTCATGTATGCTTTATCAAAATTTTGTTGTACGACAATTAAATCCTGAGAGATGGAAATATCCATATATCGGTCGTAAAGCTATTGAAGAACAGATAAGATCGAAAACTCAGTATATGAAGATATTAGATAGACGGATAACAGAATATCAAAAAGCCTATAATATGCTGCACAACATACACAATATGGAAATCATGAATGAAAATGAGATTAAAAATATCATATATACTGGAGAAAAAATAAAAGGAATATCTATAATAGACAACAGATTGAGACAAATTATAGATGAATTAGGTAGTCTAGATTTGACTTGGCTAATGGAGATGGACAGAAAAATAAAAGAGGTGGAGACAGAAATAGAAAAGATAAAATCGGAAAGAGATGAGCTTATAAAAGAAGAGTCGAGACTTAATAATGAAAATAAAAATATAGTAAATGAGAAAATGAAAGAGACAAAGGTTCGTATAGCCTCTCATGAAGAGAATATAGATAGGGATTTTGATAGAGAATGGAAAGACTCAATAGGTGAGGAAAGATTTAAATCTGAACTTGAACGTTGTGGTAGTGCATTAGAAGTCCACAAAAACTTTTATAGCCAGGTTGCTAGAACAGAAAATCAAGTAAGTAAAAAGAAGGAAAAATTAGTTGCTGTCAGATCTGATTATAACAGAGACTATAAGATGTCCTATGATATAAATGCCTCCCAGAATGATTACTATAATAAGGAACTTTCAGAGCTTAGGGATATAAGATTGCCAGACTATAAAGAACAGATAAAAGATGCAAAGGAAAAGGCATATGAACAGTTTAGGGATGACTTTTTAGCTAAGATGAAGTCTAATATAGATATGGTAAAGATCCAGATAGAAGAATTAAATGTAGCCATACGGGAGAGTAATTTTGGACAGGAAAAATATCGTTTTGCAGTAAAACCTAAAGCTGAATATAAGAAATATTACGATATGATAACTGATAATCTACTTATGGAAGGACATAATATAAGTTCAAATGAATTTAGGAAAAAACATAGAGACGCTATAGATGAGCTATTTAGTCAGATAACAGATGTGGATTTAGAATTGAATGCAGATACACGTGCAGAACTTGAGAAGAATATAAAGCGGTTTACTAATTATAAGACATATCTGAGTTTTGATTTAATTGTTACCCACGAAGATGATAGAGATGAGCGTTTATCTAGGACGCTCAATAAAAAATCAGGAGGAGAGACTCAGACACCTTTCTATGTATCTGTACTTGCATCTTTTGCCCAACTATATAGAGTAGGATATAGAGGGGATTCGGCAAATACCATGCGTCTAATAATATTTGATGAGGCATTTAATAAAATGGATAGTGAAAGGATACAAGAGAGCATAAAGCTACTGAAGAGATTTGGACTACAAGCAATATTATCGGCTCCACCTGAGAAGATAGGTGATATTACACCTTTAGTGGATAGAACTCTATGTATTATAAGAAAAGAAGATAGGTCTTTTGTAAGAGCCTTTGATTCTAAGGAACTCGTAGGAGAGGATATATAATGGACTATAAAAAAGCCATATTGAACATCCTATTGGATAAGTATGAAAAAAGTACTGCATATATTACTTCTCGAAGAGGTGGAAGGAGGATTATGCTCAAGTTGAGTTCCAGCCAGTTTCCCTATTACAATATAGAAGATACTGACAAGAAAGACTTTATAAATTCAATTATAGAGGATCTAGCTAAAAAGGATATTATAGGTTATGAATGGCTTAGATTTGAAGAGGGGAATATAATAGAGAAGATATGGCTAAATTTTGATAATATTGATGAGGCATATAAAGAGATAGGAAGGATACCTAAAAAAAAGACAGTAAAGGATATTGCCTGTTTGATAGATGATATGCAAGGTAATATAGCATGTGACTGGATAAAGCTTTTTTTGGATGATGCTAAAGCTGAACTAAATACTAAAAAGAAGATCCCCAAATTTCTATCGGAGAATATATCAGAGACTAAAGATTTTTTAAAAGCCCTAATTCATATAGATGCAAAGGGCGATGAGGAAATACTAGAGAGGGTATTTAGCATACAATGTTTTGGAGATTCCAAATATTTTGAACGAAATATACGTAAAAAACTGATAAGG
>DGES01000063.1 GCA_002386065.1 Firmicutes bacterium UBA3920 | reverse complement strand
ACATCAAATACTGTCTTATTATATAAATAAGTATAGTAATTATGCATTTTTTCAGGATCGGAACCATCATAATATACAATATCAGTGGGAATTCGCTCTCCAAAATCTGTCTTAAAGCAATCTACTCCCATGTCTAGTAATCGCTTCAGATGATTAGCATACCATTCCCTAGCTCCTGGATTAGTAAAGTCCACAATACCCATTGCCGGTTGCCATAAATCCCATTGCCAAACATCTCCATTTGGTCTTTTTAAAAGATATCCCTTTTCCATAGCTTCATCAAACAATTTTGATTGCTGAGATATATAGGGATTAATCCAAACCGATATCTTAAGTCCCCTACCTTTTAATCGCTTTAACATACCCTCAGGATCAGGAAACACTCTAGCATCCCATTCAAAATCACACCAATGAAATTCTCGCATCCAAAAACAGTCAAAGTGAAATACGCTAAGGGGGATATTTCTTTCTTCCATACCTTCTATAAAGCTAGTAACCGTCTTTTCATCATAATCAGTTACAAAAGAAGTAGATAGCCACAATCCAAATGACCATGGTGGTGGAAGTGCTGGTTTACCTGTTAAATTTGTATAATTATCTAGCACATCTTTCATAGTAGGACCATTTATAATATAGTATTCCAAATATTCATCTGACACACTAAACTGTGTCCTAGAAACATTCTCCGAACCAACTTCAAAAGATACTAGCTCTGGATGGGCAACAAAAACGCCATATCCCTTATTGGTTATATAGAATGGAATATTTTTATATGCCTGTTCTGAACTTGTCCCACCATCTGCATTCCAAATATCTACGACCTGACCATTTTTTACGAAAGGAGTAAAACGTTCACCTAACCCATAAACATACTCATCCACATCTAGATGTAGTTGCTCACGCATATAACTCTTGCCGTCATCAGAAGTTATATAACCTAAATTCTTTGTCCCAGAATCTGTAAGATATCTGTCTTCGTCAAAAAACTTAATTCCCCATTGTTCCTTAGATAACCTCGCATTTAGTCTGCCACTTTTTAATACAATTTCATTCTCATTTTCACTTATATCGATCTTTGCATGACTCTCTTCATTTATTTTAAATGAGGGCTTCTTCTCTAAGCCTCCTTTAAAGTGGTAAGCTTGTACCCGTATTACCTCAGGCATTGGAGATGAGAGTCGAACAGTTATCACAGGACCTTTTAACGTCTGTCCTCTATGATTTACATTAAAACATGGTGCGTATACTGTAATAGATTTTTCATCTATGTTTACTTCATATGCTTCTGCTGGATTATATATATTAAATCCTTCCCTGACCAGCCAGAAACCATTGGTAAATTTCATGTACAAACCACATCCTTTTATTTTATATATCATATATTGTGATTTTATGTAGCAGGGCTTTAGAGCTAAAGCCCTGCTACATAATTGGAATTTTTAAACTATTATTCTTTTGTTCCCCAAAGCTCCATCTTCTCCTGTATCATATCATTCATTGCCTCTGTAAGCTTGGGAAGTCCTGCATCTTCTACACTCTTTAAATATTCATCCCATATACTATCAAATTCATCTGGTGATGCCAATATAGCCTTTGGAATCAAGGTCATACCTATATCTGTTACCCTATTGTCTATATCTACTAAATCTGGATCTTCTATATTATACATCCAAGTTGCACCCCACGGTTTTATGGGAAAATCCTCTGGGCTAGGAAACAGATCCATCCATACCTTAGCACCGTATCCTGCCAACACTTCCTTTTCTACTTCTGTATAGTTTTCTATTATATCTTCTATTTCACTATCAGGCTGAACATAATTACCTGTGGAGTCTTTTATGCCATTGCCCCATTGGGGAAACGGATAGGTATAGTTGCCTATTCCTGTTTTCTTTCCAAATTCTGGATCGGTGCGCCGCATTTCATCTATTTCAGGTAAAAATACCCTCTTGCCATCTGCATTATATTCCCAGTGTTCTCCCTCAATACCCCAATGTGTCAAAACCTGTCCTTCCTCTGTAGCCATCCAATCAAGAAATGCAATTGCCCTCTCAGGATCCTCACAACTAGTAGTAATGGATATACCCCAACCACCAGTATAACCAGGACTTTGATTTACCCTACATTCGGTATCTTCATCTAATACAACTGGATAGCGACCATACATACGCTCTTCAAGGTCTGCTTCCCTCAATGCAGTCTGTGGAGAACCAATACTCCAGTCTGCATCGGCAAGAGCAAGAACTCTTCCTGAAGCAATTTTAGCTTCATATTGGTCAGTTTTCTGAGAAAAACTCTCAGGATCAAGCAATCCCTCATTATTCATGTGATTTAACCATCTAAAATATTCCCTTTCTTCTTCTCGGGTGAGATGGCGAACTGCTTCATATGTTTCTGGATCTACATACCATTCTCCATCATCTGAACCACCAGTTGCTGCCCACGCTGGATTTGTAACGGATATGAGAAATCTCCAGTCATCTGCTAGAAGCGAAAGTGGTATGGTATCTTGTCCTTCTATCTGTGGATATTTTGCATAATAGTCTTTTAAAGCCTTCTCAAAATCGTCTAATGTCTTAATCTCAGGATATCCTAACTCCTTTACAACGGCATGTTGCAGCCAAAATAGGTTAGCAGGTTCTAATCTAACCTCATAAACAGGATAAGTACCCACATAATATATATGTGGATCCTCTGTACTCCACCGAAGCCTAGGCAAATATTCACCATATAATTTTTTAAGATTAGGTCCATACTCTTCTATTAAATCATCTAGTTGAAGTATAGCACCTGCCTCTTTCAATGGAAGTAAATCCCCCTTTGCGTATACTAAATCTGGATATTCGCCACTAGCTGCCATTATGCCTATACGCTGTGCTGGATCATCCATTTCATACTCAATCTCCAATGTCACTCCTGTCAACTCTTGGATCTTCTTGGCAACCGGACTTTCAAAATTGTCATAATTTGGATTTGACTCTGCACTATACATAGTAAATGTGATGGGCTCTTTAGAAAGCTCTTTTGCCCCGTCTTCTGAACCCTCAGGTGTCTCTTCGTCTACTTTGGATCTAGATTCTTTTGTTGAATCAGAATCTTTTGTCTTCTTACAACCTGTAACCACTCCCATGAACAACAGCACTACCAAGATAATACTTAAAACCTTTTTCATGCTTTAGTCTCCTTCCTCTCTTAAATTCACAATTTTCCCCTTTTCTTTCTAATACTACAACGTAAATCTACAAACCTTTAAATTTATTCACCTCCCTTACATAAGGTTTATCTTTGTTAAGCAGTGAATAAAATCACTGTCCAACTTATAACTTCATAAAATAGGCATTCAAAATACAACAATCCCATAAATAAAATTAACTTTAATCGATATATACTTAAAATAATTCTTAACTCTTAACAGCACCTATAACCAATCCTTGAACAAAATATTTTTGTACAAATGGGTAAACAAGCAAAATGGGAACAGTAGCAACAACGGTCATGGCCATCCGTATAGATTCTGGAGAAATTGTCTTTTTCATACCTTTACCATAACTGTGTATATCTTGAGTTGAAGTCAACTGTAATTGTGCATTCACCAGTATTTTTTGCAGTTCATATTGTAACGTAGTTAACTTTTTATTGTAAGAACAATAGAGATATGTATCAAACCATGAATTCCAATGACCTACTGCAATGAAAAGAGATAAAGTAGCAATGACAGGTATACATAGTGGCATTACAATCCTAGCAAATATAATAAAATCATTAGCACCATCTATTTTTGCCGACTCTTGCAGTTCATAGGGTAATCCTTCAATATAAGAACGCAAAATTATGACATTAAAAGCACTTATGAGACCCGGAATTATATATACCCAAAATGTATTCAATAAGTTTAAATTTCTTATCAACATATAACTTGGAATCATACCACCACTTACATACATGGTCACTACAAATAATCCTGAAACAAATCTTCTTGCAAAGAAATCCTCTCTACTAAGTACATACGCCACCATAGCTGTAGATAAAATTCCCGCTGCAGTACCGATCAAAGTCCGCATAGCCGACACAAAAGTTGCCCATCCTATTATGGGATCACTCAATATCTTTTTATAATTTTCTAAAGTAAACGTCCTAGGTATAATAGTAATACCACCACGTATTGTATCTATAGAATCATTAAATGAAATTGCAAGAACATGTAAAAAAGGATATAATGTAACTATCGCAATAACTATCATAATCGTGTAATTCACAACATCAAATGCAATATCGCCAAATGAACGTTTCAAAATATTCGCCCCCTTGAATAATTAAATAACCTTTATATCTGTTGTCTTCTTACTTATAGTGTTTGCTATAGTCAATAGTATTAAAGATACAAGCGATTTAAACATTCCTGCCGCGGTACCTAAAGAATATCTCCCACTTCCTATACCATAATTTAATATATATATATCAAGTACATCAGCATATTCCTTTACTAGAGGATTACCAAGTAATAATTGTTTCTCAAATCCTATATTTATAAGATTTCCTATGTTCATTATCAATATAACGATTACAGTTGGCATTATACCTGGTAATGTAATATAGCGCATCTTAGCAAATCTGCCAGCGCCGTCTACGGTTGCAGCCTCATATAACTCTGGGTTTATAGATGAGATTGCAGCCAAAAATATTATAGAATTCCATCCTAATTCCTTCCACACATCGGCAGCAGTAACTATCCACCAAAATAAATTTGGTTGAATCAAAAATTGTTTTGGCTTATCTATTAAATTAAGCGACATTAGTATATTGTTTACAGGTCCATTTATTGAAAGCATTTGTGTAACTATACTAGCTACAACTACCCAAGATACAAAATGTGGTAGATAGGAAATCGTCTGAACTGTCTTTTTAAACGTAAGATTTTTTATTTCATTCAGAAGTAATGCCAATATAATAGGAAGAGTAAAACCAAATACTAGACCTAATAAACTCATTGCTAGTGTGTTTCGCAATGCAAGAAAGAACATCGGATCATTAAAGAGTTTTAAAAAGTGTTTAAATCCAACCCATTCTTGCTCTGAAAATGGAATACCTGGCTTATAATCTTGAAATGCCATGGTCCAACCCCATAACGGTACATATGCAAATATGATGACCCATATTACAAATGGTAGGGACATGGCTATTAAATATTTCTGTTGCGATAAAATCTTACGTATATCTTTACCTTTAGATTCTTTTGTTGAAATCTCTTTTTGTTTAATTGGTATCAATCCCATTACCTCCCAGTATTTTTAATACATATGATATGAATTGATAATATACCTGAATATCGTTTAAGCTTTAACCGAAACTTATTTCCTTGACTAATTTTAGTTATGAAAATAAGTTTGAAAAATTTATAATGTATGTAATGTAAGCTGATTTTTATACAGTGGTGTCTGAAATAACTCCCTTAACACTAAGGCACTAGTCCCTAATTCCCAGCCCTTGTCGCCTAGTTGAGATTTCTTTACATTGATATCTATGTAATTACTAAAAAAACTATTCCGAACACTATCTAATATTGGGGGAAATACAAATTCTTCTGCATTGGCAGCCTCACCTGACAAGATTATAGTGGAAATATTAAAGAGATTAACTACACTTACCAATGCTAATCCCAAATTATGAGCCGCTTCATCATATGCCCTTATTGCTGACCTATCACCCATTTTAGCAGCCTCACGCACCTCATCTATCCATATTTTTTCTGCATCTTCATGAAAAAGTTTAGAATCTTGGTCGTCTTTAGCCAGTTGTAAAGCTCTGTTTACTATAAATTCTTCATTGGCATATCTCTCCAAGCAGCCTTTTTGACCACAATAACATGGCTTTCCATCTTTTTCTAGAATAGTATGACCTATCTCGCCGGCGCCACCAAAGTCACCTCTATATATC
>DGES01000007.1:1086-2944 GCA_002386065.1 Firmicutes bacterium UBA3920 | reverse complement strand
AAATATATAGTATATGACTTTAATAAGGAAATTAAAGAGTGTGATGTCAAGGTAAGCTTTGGATCAATGGGTCAGGTTTGTTTTTTCAAAGAATTAGACAATATGGATATGGGTTTTATGGTTGAAAATATAAACGGTACAGGAAAGTTTGGGAGACTAAAATTTGTAGGAAATACCGTGCCTATCAAAAATGGTATAGTAGCATCTTTTAATGATATAGGCCCAATGGCAGAAGGTGACGACAAAATTGCAGTTTTAAAAATGGATATAGATAATCTAGGTACCATATTTTCTACTGGCTTTCAAGATAAAAACAAGAGTATGGCAAGGACATCTACTTTAAGTAGAATGATCGATTTATTCTTCTGTGGTTATATAAATAAGATATGTGAGGATTTATATAATGAATATATTGAAGAAAACACTGATAGAGCTATAGAACTAGACAATCTTTTCTACATCAATTTCTCTGGCGGAGACGATTTGGTAATCATAGGTCCTTGGGATTGGACTATAACTCTGGCTAGGAGGATAAAGGAAGAACTAAGTAGATTTGCCTGTTATAACCCCAATGTAACTATATCTGGTGGTATATATATTGCAGATGCAAAAACTCCTGTTAGAATTACACTTTATGAAGGAGAGAAATATTTAGAGAGGGCAAAAAAAAGAGAAGGTAAGGATTCTATAGGTATATTTGAAGAGGTTTTTAGTTGGAAGGATGATATATATAGTATCGAGAAAGTGGTAGAAGATGGAAATTTATATACTGAATGGATAGATAAAGGTTATCTATCTAGAGGTCTTGTCTACAACATAATGGTTGCAAGCAAGAATATTAAAAGAAGGGGAAATTTGGATTTCGATTTAATACCACAGATTGCATATTCTTTATCTAGGAATATACAAAATGAAAAGGTGAAAAGAGATATGATGGGGCGTTTGATAACCCCTGATATAAAGGATTCAGAAATAAAGTTTATAAAATATCCTTTGATGTTTGCTTTAATGAAAACTAGGGATGTAGAGGAGGATTAATATGACTGGACGTAGGCAGGGAAAAAATTTTCAACAGCAACGGAGGAATCCTATACAGGATTTAATATCTGAGATCAGAAATGCTAATTCGTTAAAAGAGGTATTTACACCTGAAGAGTATGCATTACCTGATGGTTGGGCTCATAAAACAGCTAAAAGGTTAAGTAAACAAGCGATGAACTCAAATCAATTGAGGAAGATATTTACGCAATTAAAGAGCATTGAAGAGAAGATTGATAGGAATAAAAATAACGAATTGACAGATGCCCAAATTAACGAGATTCTCTTAATAATGCCTCAAATTGCCTATGCCAAGGGAAGAGATCTAATTCCATGGGAATTTTATGATCTTATGAAGGAATGTATTACACCTAAAAAACTTAAAGATAAGGACGACTTTAAGAGTTTTGTAAACTTTTATACTGCTGTAGTGGCATATTCAAAAGTGTAAGGATCATAAAGGGAGGTTTAGATAATGATTAAAAAATATGTAGTTAAGTATATATTGGAATGTGAGACAGGTCTTCAAATACAGGCTGGGAATATATCTTTTGATATAGGGGGTATAGATAATCCTGTTGTAAAAAATCCTATTACTGGAGAGCCTTATATACCAGGGTCATCCTTGAAGGGAAAGATGAGAAGTTTACTAGAGTGGCAGGAAGCTCCTGATGAGTTAATAAGAAGAGGTGGACAAGTTTTAAATGACCCTAAATATGATGTGTGTAAGCTCTTTGGTGTTTCACCGAGCAGTGTGAAAAACAGCCAAAATGAAACTAGTCAAGAAAGAATTTTGATATCCAGAGCCATTGTCAGAGAT
>DGES01000007.1:573-901 GCA_002386065.1 Firmicutes bacterium UBA3920 | reverse complement strand
AGGTGCAGAATTTGAAGGTGAAATTGTACTTACACAGTATGTTGAAGAAGATGGAAAACTCCTAGATCTTCTTCTAGAAGGAATGAGACTGTTAGAAGATAATTATCTAGGAGGTAGTGGCTCAAGGGGAGCAGGTAAGGTGAAGTTTAAAGATGTGAAGATATATGTAAGGGACAGAGATTATTATTTTGGGAAAAAAGACCAAGAATTACTAGATAAAACAATATAATTAGGGGTGATGTTCGTGAAAACCTACAAGATTAGTCTTACTCCTCAGGGAAGTATAACATCCCCTCCTGATTCTCAAACTTTATTTGGCAGTATTTGT
>DGES01000007.1:0-209 GCA_002386065.1 Firmicutes bacterium UBA3920 | reverse complement strand
AAATGATGAACTTTCTAAAAGGAGTAGGGATTTCAAAAAAATCAACTATTGGTCTGAGGGTGTGCTTAGGGCTTATCTAAAAGGTGAGTTGGACAGGAAGAAGGTCGTAGAAGATCTGTTGTCGAAAAAAGGTAGGTATATCTATCTAGAAGGATTACTTGCCTGCAGAGATGAACAAAATATAAATATAAAAAGCTGTGAAGAAAATA
>DGES01000009.1:51240-56623 GCA_002386065.1 Firmicutes bacterium UBA3920 | reverse complement strand
TATCAATTTTGCACCAGTTACTCCTTGATTTAGCTTATTATTCTATATTAGCAATACTGTTCTTTCAAAACTTTCATAACAGGTTCTATCCTATGATCACTTATATAGTATATGACCTGTTGCCCATGTTTTTCATAGTCCAGTATACCATGTGCTTTTAATATTGAGAGATGTTGAGAAATTGCTGATTGGGTAATGCCACCTACTTTTTTAAAAATTTCAGTGACAGTCAATGGTTGTTCTGCTAAAGCACACAATATTAGAAGACGGTTTTCGTTGGCCAACACTTTGAGAATGTCGGCAAGTTCTTTTGCGTTTTGCTCCATTTAGTAAACTCCTTTCATATCAATTATTTTCTTTAGTTATATAATCTTTATGTTTTAACTTGCATACTCCTTGTGTCATAGTCCCCATAGGACAATAGACACACCAACTACGAGGTTTAAATAACAGCATGGTAATTAAACCTAAGACAGTGGAGGTGAGCATCACACTGTAAAATCCAAATGCAAACTGGGCGATCCATGGGGAAACCGTAGAATTGTTTGCCCAATGCCATGGAAGTTTAAATGTCCAAAGCAGTGTTACAACCTCTCGCAGCTCCCTTACACCAGAAAATACTAGCCAAGTAGAAAATAGCATGTTAAAGAACATGGTCATAAAAAATATCAAAAAACCATAGCGAAACCATTTAGAGCGTAGCCATCTTGGGATATCTTGATTTCGTGAGAGGTTTAATTTTCCACCGAGCAGTTCAAAGAGTTGTCCTCGGCCACAATATTTATTACAGTAGGTTTTACTTCCATCCAAAATTGCAATCAATAGTGGAACCATAAAACATATAAGACCTAACCATGCGAAAAGAATATTGAAAAATCCTAAAACTAGATAAAGCGCTGATACGATCCATAGATAATTATGCCAAGTTTTTTTTGACTCCATCATATAACCTCCTTCTTTTCGATAGAAATGACTGATGCAGGACATGCTTTTTGGCATTTTGCACATCCAACACATTTATTTAGATCTACTTTTGCATATAAACCTTTAAAAACTGAAATTGCATTCAGAGGACATGTATTTTCACAACAACCACAGGCTACACATTCTTTAGATACGACTGCTACATTCTTCAATAAAGACATATCTTATTTACCTCCATCTATTATTATATTAGTATTTTAGCAAATGCTAATATAATAGAAAACAGCTATTTTGTCAACTATTGATTAAGCACGAGCAGCTATTGAGGAGGCTAATGGGGACATACTTGAGGCTATAATTAATCTTGAAAGACAAAATCGTATTCAAGCTTCTATTTGACTTTTAAGTCCCGCCATTATATACTAGATAGCAGGATATGGAAATAGTCTATCATATTAGTTTTTAATGAGTTTTAGTCATGAAATTTAAAATATAATTGAATAAGAGTTAAGGTGTCCGGTATTCGGTCCGGATGAAAAGGGAAAACGGTGAGAATCCGTTACAGCCCCCGCTACTGTATATGGTGATTAGAAGAGACACAATGCCACTAGTTATACTGGGAAGGCGTCCTTCTAAGATGAACCACAAGTCAGGAGACCTGCCTTAAGCTCGCTATTTGATCTACTTTTCTTCGGAGGGAAGGAAGGGCGACTTTTTTATGCAAAAAGCATAGGTCTATTTGTGTTTTATTAAAAAGCTCTCTTTCTGATGAAGGAGGGCTTTTAAATTTTTGAATGAGAGGTGAAATCAGATAGATATAAAGAAAAAGACTAAACTCATATGCATAATGACTATTTTATGTATTGTCTTCTCATCGTGTGTGTCAGATATAAAAAATGAAACTGATAGTTTAATATCTAGTGAGAAACGAAAAGAAGATACCCAAGATATAAAATATGACAAGAAATTTATAGAAGATTTTTATTATAAAAAAGGCATATATTCATGGTGGGAGATAGTGGCAATAAAGAGTGCAGGAGGAGAAATACCGCCTGCTAGTAGCCAAGTATTAGCTAAAAAGAAATCTATTCTTGGTGAAAAAAGTCAAGGCACTGATTATGCTGGATATATCTTGGGCTCTGTCAGTGCAGAAACATTTGTTAATACCCAAGATATTATAGTAGCAGTAAAAGGATTGACGCAGATCCAAGACAAGGAAGATGGTTCCTTTGGGGCGATAAATTCTCATATATGGGCTATGATCGCATTGGATGTGGTAGGTGGTGAATACTGTGTAGATGGGGCATTGACGCATCTTTTATCACAGCAAAGGGAGGATGGTAGTTGGAGTTATAATGATACATCAGATCCCGACATGACTGGTATGGCCCTAATTGCTTTATCAAATCATATAGACAAAGAAGGTGTGTCTGAGAGTATAGAAAGGGCAATTGAATATCTAGAAAAGTCCCAATTGTCTACAGGAGGATTTGAATCCTATGGGAAAGAGAATATAAATAGTGTTGCTACTGTAATATCAGGTTTAGTGGCTGTGGGCGAAGATGTCAAGTCGGCCAAGTGGTCCCAAAATGGGAATAACTTATTAGATGCACTTATGAAATTTCAGCTAGAAGACGGTTCTTTTTCTTATTTGTTGAGCCCTAAAAAATACAATCAAATGGCTACATATCAAGCTTTTATAGCCATATTTGATGCACAAAGGAATGAGTCTATATGGCATAAATTAAGAGATAATTGGATAGTAAAGACTGATATAGACGATATAACCGATATAAAAGATGTGGAAGATATAGATGATGACGCCAATGTCGAGGAAACTGTAAAAATTGATATTGAAAAGGATATAGAGGCCAACGTTGAAGGACAATCTAAAAAAACATCTAAAGAGCTGAACAAAAACGTTGTTAAAGAAAAAGAATCAAATAAAGAAATTAAATCTGAGGTTACACAAGAAGAAAAAGGAAATCCAAACACAGCAGAACAAATTGAAAATTCTAAAAAAGATGAATCAGTCGAAAATAACTCTCAGCCACCAAAGCAAGGTAAAGACAACTTAGCTCCTGAACAGGAAAACAAGATTAGCGTTCAAGTCCAGGTAATAGGATATGGAGGAAAAGTATTCTATAGAGGAACGGTATGTTTAAATAAAAAAAATGCGAATGCATTTACTGCTTTAAAGGCAACAGGATTGAGATATAAAGCATGGGATGACGGTTCATATGTTACCTCTATAGAAGGAGAGTCCGAATTTACTCATGGTGCAACATCTGGCTGGAAGTATAAAGTAAATGGCACGATTCCAAATGTAGCTGCCATAGACTATGGGGTCAAAGAAGGTGATAAAGTTGAATGGTGGTATGCATTGACAGTGTATTCTACAGGACCAGGAGAATAAAAAAGTATTGGAGGTTTTAAGATGTTAAAAAATAAGAGAAGAATAATGCCTTTTTTACTTATAATACTTATGATATTATCCTTATTTCCAAGCTTGGGAAGAGGGAGTATAGTTTATGCAGAAGATAGTGTTGATGAAATAACTGTCCCTGTAACAGTGAGGATAGAGGGGAATGATAGAACAATTGTCCCTAGAATGGAACTAGATGTTATCAATATATCATTAGAAGATTATGGTTATCCTAATGTGAAATACAAAAACGGACCTTATACTATCCACGCTATTATTCAAGCATTAGAAGCATCAGGGAAAGATCCTAGAGATAAAGAAGTTTTTTATGCAAGTTGGGGTGGAGGTTTTATAGAGACAGTAGATGGAATTAGCATGAGTAGTTATAAAGATGGATGGATGTATAGAATAAATAATAAATATGTCTCAGTTGGTGTTAATGCTTCACTTTTAGAAGAAGGCTACGATATAGTTTTATATTATGTAGAAGATTACGCCGATACGCAATATTCTTATTTTGATATTCAAGAACTAGAGGTTGAAAAAGGTGAAAAAGTTTCTTTAGTTTTGATATCCCAGGAGAATTTTACATCGAAAGAAAAACCTGTATCAAATGCCCAAATTTTAGTAAACGATAATCCTTTTGAAATAGATGAAGAAAAAGTTGTTACAGATGCTGATGGTAAAGCTGATTTGTGTTTTGACTCAGAAGGTGTCTATCATATATCTGCAGAAAGATTTAATGACAATGGAGTTCGTAATATTTCTCGTCCATATTGCAAAATTGTTGTTACAGATGGAGAGAAGTTAGAAGAACATAATAAGTCAGAGGATTCACAAGACTTAGATAAAGTAGATGACTTAGAAAGACTTCAGACCTCAGAAGTCAATAAGTTAATAGAAAAGACATATGATTATTATAGAAAAAATAAGACTGCCCTCACTTCTTGGTGGGAGATAGTGGCTTTGTTTTCTGCTGGAGAAGATGTTAGCAAATCTCCCTGGATACTTCCTGAGTGGAATAGCAGTGACCTAGATGAAGATGGCCCAGCTATCTATCATACAGGTTATATATTGGGACTTATGGCACAGGGAAAGGATCCAACAAATATATGGGGTAGAAATCTAGTATCAGAGTTAAGAGCTAAGCAAGAACCCAGTGGTACTTTTGGTATAATAAATAGTCATATATGGTCAATTATAACTTTAGATGCGGCAGATGCAGAATATGATGTAGAAGGGGCGATAAACCATCTTATAAGGCAACAAAAGAATGATGGTGGATATGCTTGGGGAAATGATGATACACCTGATGAATCCGGTGATCCGGATATGACTGGTATGGGCCTTGTTGCTCTTGCAAATCATAGAGATATAGAAGGTGTAGATGAGGCAATAGAAAAGGCACTAAATTATCTAAAGGAAAGCCAGTTAGAAACTGGGGGATTTGCATCATGGGGCAGCGATAATGTAAACAGTGTTGCTACTGTAATATCGGGGCTTGTTGCAGTAGGGGAGGATGTATTATCAGAGCCTTGGACAAAAGATGGCAACACAATGTTGGATGCACTTAGACGATTTATGTTGGATGATGGCTCTTTTTCATTTATGCTTGAACCTAAAGAGTCAAACGATATGGCAACCTATCAAGCTTTTATTGCACTAAATGATTTAAGGAATGAAAAAACGATATGGCATAATTTGAGTATTTCTTCTGAAGAACCTATTGAAGAGGATATTGAGGAATTACCTAAAGAAGATAAAATAGACAATGAGGAATTTAAAGAAAAAGAAGAATTAAAAAAAGAGATATCTAAGGACATAGAAAAAATAGGTGACACAGATAGAGTTAATACAAAAAACGGATATGGTGAGGATATAGAAGATCTAAAAGAGAATATTAATATCCCTAAGACAGGCGACAACGGTATAAGCTATTACATAATACTAGCAATAGTATCTATGAGTATAGTTTTGTATATATTTTTAAGTAAAAAAATGGCTAAACAGAGGTAGTAAGTATGTAGTTTAGTT
>DGES01000009.1:43996-50986 GCA_002386065.1 Firmicutes bacterium UBA3920 | reverse complement strand
AAAAGAGTTTTTCTATCTATTATCTTTATTCTATGCCTATTTCTATCTGGATGCTTACAAGATAATGTCAAATCTAACAGCATAATGACGGTTGAATTAAGGATTACACAGAACTTGGGGGAAGAGGTAATATTTAATAAAATTATAAGTATAGAGGAAGATTCAACTGTTCTTGATGTTTTAATGGATAATGTAGATGTTGAAACTGCCTATGGTGGAGGCTTTGTAAATTCAATAGAAGGTCTAGAATCAGGCTTTACAGAAAAAAAAGAAGATGAGAAGAAGAAGGAAGATTGGTTTTATTTTGTAAATGGAATAATGTCAGATATTGGTTCAGGAGAGTATATATTAAAATCGGGCGATGTAATATGGTGGGATTACCATTCCTGGGATGATACTGTATTTACACCCGCCGTGTGTGGATGTTTTCCACAGCCATTTGTAAATGGATATGGGAATGTGGTACCTAGATGCGAAATATTATATGGAAAAAATTTTAAAGAAGAGGCTAAAAATCTTGCATTATATTTAAAAGGGCATGGAGCAGAAGCAATAACTATATGTGAATACAATGATGATGAATTTCAAAGGGATGATGGTATATATATTGTGTTGGAGACCAGCGAAAAAATAGCTGATAGCCGCTATTGGCAAGAGATAATGGAAAATCATAAAAAGACAGGCTGGTTTGCAAAGATAGATGATGCCTTCATTACAGGATATGATATATCAGGGGAAAATCCTAGGAGATATAAGGATGGCGCCGGCGCAGTTTTAGTATCAGGACAGGGTATGGGAAATGTGCATTCAATATGGTTATTTGTAGCTACAGAAGATGACATTTTAAGGACAATGGTAAAAAAAGTAATAGACAATCCAGATAATCTTAGAAATATGGCGGGTGCCATATATAGTGATGGAGAGTTTATACCATTGCCAATTAGATAGGGGGATATATTTGCTTATATATAGACCTGGAGATTTTTTCTTTCAAAAGATACATCCTGTTGCATTAACATTTTATATTTTTGCCTTATTTTTAATATTTATTATATCAAATCATCCTATTTTGCTATCTTTTACGGTTTTTATAACATTATTATCTGCTATATCTGTAGGCGGAAGTGAAGATGTAAAAAATGGAATGGGATTTATCTTAAGAATGACCCTTTTTTTTATGCTTATAAATTGTCTTACAAATAAAAGTGGCAGAACTGTCATATGGCGTGGTCCGACTATACCTATATTCGGGAGGCTGCAGATATCATTTGAAACATTAATATATGCCCTTGTAATGGGTATAAGATTATCTGGTGTCTATATATTATTTATATTTTACAATAAGGCCATGAGTCCTGATGCAGCTCTATCTTATGTAGCTTTGTTGTTTCCTAAATCAGCCCTTTTAGTATCCATGACCACTAAGACCATACCATATTTAGCCCAGTTATCAGAGAGGGTAGGGCAGGTTATGTACGTTATGGGATTAGATATAAAGGATGGAAGTTATAAAGATAGGGTTAAAGAGAGGATGCCTATTTTAAAGGTGTTATTCATGTCATCTATAGAGGATAGTTTTTCTATTGCAGAAAGTATACAGGCTAGAGGATATGGTAGCGAAAAGAGAAGTCACTATTTTATACATAGGTGGAATATAAGGGATTTAATAGTTATGTTCTCATCTATAGCTGGTATACTGGGCTTTATAGTACTTTGCAAAGCAGGAGGAGTCTTCTATATTTTCTATCCAAGACTTGATGGATTAACTGAATCCATTGAAAATATGGAGATTTTTATAGGCGTAATGGTGTTATTATCTATACCAGCATTAATGGGATGGGGGTGGAGACATTGGAGATATTTAAAATACAAGATTTGACGTATTATTATCCTGAAAGTGAAATTGCAGCATTAAAAGAGATATCACTATCTATAGAAGAAGGGGAATTAATATTTTTGACCGGCTATTCAGGTTGTGGCAAATCCTCTTTATTAAAAGCCATGGCGGGTTTGTTACCGGATTTTTATGGTGGTAAGATAGGAGGTATCATAGAATATAAAGGTAAAGATTTGAGAAGATGGGATAAGAGGAAATTACCAAGGGAGATAGGTATAGTCTTTCAGGATCCGGAGCAGCAAACATGTATGACAGTGGTTGAACATGAGGTTGCATTTGGATTAGAAAACTTAGGAATACCTTTAGATGAAATGCGTCATAGGGTAGTGGAAGTCCTAACTATGCTGAATCTTACCCATTTAAAAGATCGTAGTATATTTGAACTTTCCAATGGCCAAAAACAGAGGGTTATATTAGCTAGTATACTTGCCATGCATCCAAAGGTGCTTATATTAGATGAGCCTACTTCTCAGCTAGATCCCATTGCTGCAGATGAAATTTTAGATTATATATATAGATTAAATAGGGATTGGGGTACAACGATAATATTATCAGAACAGCGGATAGAGAGATGTTTTGATATGGCAGATAGAGTATTGATAATGGATAAGGGAAATATAATATTCAATGGGACTCCACATGAGGCTACTTTATCTAGTAATGATACTGAGCCATTAGAGTCTTTTTTTCCGCCCATATCTAAGATATTTAGAGCTGTTGGCTTAAATTCTATACCTATAAATGTGAAAGAAGGTAGGAAGGCAATCAAAAATTTGAGTGATGGACAGAGAAACATATCTATTCCTTTAGGTAGGAGTAAAATAGAAGCTAAAAATGATATATTGGTGGAGGGAAGAAGGGTTAGGTATGTCTATCCAGATCAGTTTTTTTCTATAGATAATATGGACTTCACATTCTATGGAGGAGAAGTTGCTGCCATATTTGGGGAAAATGGTGCAGGAAAGTCTACTTTACTCAAACTCATTTCAGGTATACTAAAGCCACAGAAGGGTCATATTCGTGTAAAAGGCGACGTAGGATATATATCTCAAAACCCAAATGACTATCTATTTTCAAACACTGTATATGAGCAACTTTTATTTGCATTAGAGTTAAAGGGTATGAAAGACACTGGACAGATAGATGAAATTCTCAAGAAACTTCATATATATAGATATAGAGATGTAAATCCTAGGGATTTATCAGGAGGAGAAAAACAGAGAGTAGCTATAGCAACTGTCATAGTTTCTGATCCATCTGTTATTTTAATGGATGAACCTACTAGGGGAATGGATAGTTTGGCAAAGAATGAATTATCTTCTATAATAAGTTCTTTAATAGAAGAAGGAAAGGCAATAGTATTAGTAACTCATGATATAGAATTTGCAGCGGAGCTATCCCAAAGGGTCTTAATAATGTCAAGGGGAAACCTTGTAGCAGAAGGAGATATGCACAGTATGATAGGTAGTTCATTTTATTATTCTACACAGACTGCAAAGCTCTTTAGGAACATTGATTCACGTGTAGTAACCATAAAAGAAGGTATATATGTTTTAAATAAACTTGTTGATAGGAGGCATGAACAGTAAATGGATGGGAAGGTATGGTCAGCTATAAGTTTAACTATAGTAGGTTTTATTATAATAACATTTTTTATACTATATGAAAAACGTAAGATGTCATCTAAAGAGATAGCATTAGTTGCAAATTTGGCGGCACTATCAGGACTTAGCAGGGTGCCTTTTGCAGTTATTCCAAGTGTTCAGCCAACTTCTTTTTTAGTACTTATAACAGGTTACGTATTTGGTCCAGTAACTGGATTCGCAGTAGGAGCACTAGCTACAGTATCTTCAAATATATTTTTAGGACAAGGTCCTTGGACGTTGTGGCAGATGATATGTTGGGGACTTATAGGAACAACTGGTGGAATATATAAAAAGATAGGCGGGAATGGAGATAGAATATCACTATGTATAATGGGTGTTGTGTGGGGCTATCTATTTGGTTGGATTATGAATTTATGGCATTGGTTGACATTTGTATATCCTCTTAATTTAAAGTCATTTATAACTACCAATGTAGCAAGTTTTTGGTTTGATACGCTACATGCTGTGGGTAATGCACTCTTTTTATATTATCTAGGTATTGATGTAATAAATGTGCTAGAGCGATATAAGAATAGGTTAAAGATATATGAAATACCAGTAGGCTCATTGGATGATTAAAGGTGGATTTAAAATCTATTTTTATATAGGAAAATATCTACTACTAGGTATATGCTTAATAAAAATATCTGTATTAGAATTTATAATTAATCATTTTAGTCCTAAGGTGAGGAACTAAGGAAGTTCCCAATTTTTATATAAAGATGGGATTTTTTTTATGATATATTGATAATTCTCGATTGCAATGATATACTTTATTTAAATTGAATAAATGCATATATAGCAAAACGGTTGGACGAATAAATATATTCGTTTTCAAGAGTGTTTTGGTTTCTGGGGTGGGAAGCCTATATAATGGTTTTCCACTCTTTTATTTTTGGAAGGAGGGTATTGCCGATGAAAAATGATATATTAAAGACTTTGGTGTTCTTTGGTATAGCTCTTATTTTACTGATACTATATGGGATATTCTCTGCATGATATAATTTTGTTATGAAAATTCAATACCAAAAATATTAGTTTTTAAATGTAGAATAGTTTTTATGGATAGCTTTATTTTGATATTAATATAGCTATCCATATTTTTGATGTGAGTTTTAATTATTTTGGTTATACTTAAAAAACTAGGGGAAGAATAATATGGTTATTATCGAATATTTTGCAAGTATGATATAATACTATTATACATACTAACATCATAGGAGGATGATTAAAGTATGAATTTTATTGATTTGGCAAAGAGAAGATTTTCAGTTAGAAGTTATAAAGATATTCCTGTAGAGGAAGAAAAACTCATGCAGGTATTGGAAGCAGGGAGAATTGCTCCGTCAGCATGTAATTACCAACCTGTTCATTTTGTTGTAGTTAGTGACGAGATGCAAAAAGAGAGAGTGTGTTCTACTTATTCAGGGAGTTGGCTTAAAGAAGCTCCAATTATAATTGTTGCATGTGGGGATTATGGTCTGTCGTGGAGACGTTCCTTCGACGGCAAAGATCATTGCGATATAGATGTAGCAATTGCAGTAGATCACATGACTTTAGCAGCTACTGAGTTGGGATTAGGGACATGTTGGGTATGTGCTTTTGATGCAGCAAAATGTGGTGAGATTATTCATTTACCAGATCGATTAGAGGCTGTTGTTCTCATGCCCCTTGGTTATCCAGATGTTGAACCTGATATTAATAGACATGAAAAAGAGCGAAGAAAATTAGAAGATATAGTCCATTGGAATCGATTTTAGACTATTAAAAACAATAGTTGCAGAATTATAACATATAATTATAACATATAAGATGATTAATATTGTTGTAAAAGCTATAATGCTGTACAGGTTCATGTTTGCGTGTTGACTACAGCAAATAGAAGATACCTTTTTGTAACTGTATAATCTTAGATGGAGGCCTGGTGCATATGGTAGTAGGCGTATGTAGTATAGAATTCTATATAGATGGTGCTATGTCGCTTAAGGATAAACGCATGGTAATTAGGAGTATAAAAGATAGGTTAAAGTTTAAATTTAATGTATCAGTGGCAGAGGTGGGAGAGAATGATAATTGGCGTATAGCTCAGCTTGGAATCACATGCGTCTCAAATTCAGGCCACCATGTAGATAGCATGATATCTGGCGTAATAAACTTTTTAGAAAAAGATGTTAGAATTCGAATTTTAGATTACTATACAGAGCAAATACATATATAAAGACAAGGAGGATGTATGTATGAAAAATGATATATATAAATATGGTGTATCTACAAAAAAGGCACAACAATTTATAGATATAACCCATTTAATAGAGGAATCTTTGGATAAAAGTGGTATAAATGATGGCATTATTACTGTATATTGTCCTCATACTACGGCTGGAATTACAATAAATGAGAATGCTGATCCTGATGTAGTAAGGGATATACTTTTGGGATTAGACAAAGCATTTCCTGTACATGGAGATTATAGGCATTTTGAAGGCAATTCCCATGCTCATATTAAAGCATCTGTCATGGGAGCAAGTTGTAATTTGCTTGTAACCAACGGGAATTTGATACTTGGTAGATGGCAGAGTGTATATTTTTGCGAGTTTGATGGTCCAAGGAATAGGGATGTATTGATAAGGGTATCAGGTGATTAGTTTACAGATATTTTTTATAAAACTGAGAAAACATAGTTTGCTTAAAAGGTGTTGCATTTAATATTACAATTTAGATATTGAAATTATTCCAAAACCGAGATTTTATTTAGATGTTTACAAAATTAGAGCTATCATTTATAATGGAATGTAATAAAATATTTTAACTGCTATGAAGGGAAAAGTAGTTTTATGTCTGCAATTAAAGCGAGCTAGCGAGGGTGGGAGGCTAGTATTGAGCATAAAATGAAGATCATCCTAGAGCACCACACCGAAATAGCAGTAGGCTGTGGCGTATTTCTACGTTAAAAGGAGAGCATATCAGGCTATTTATGCCTTGTATGTCGTTAAGAGGGAGCTATTTTATTTGGCTCAAATTGGGTGGTACCGCGGAGGAAGACATGCCTTTCGTCCTAAATCAGGATGGAGGGCTTTATTTATTTAGATGTATAACAAATTCAGGAGGATGATGATTGATGTATAAAAGTGTATCTCCTTCATTTAATTTTGTTGAAATGGAGAAGGAGACATTAAAATTTTGGAAAGAAAATAATATTTTCAAAAAGAGTATAGAGGCACGGGAAGGAGGAGAGATCTTTACTTTTTATGATGGACCACCAACTGCAAATGGTAAACCCCATATAGGACATGTAGTTACCCGAGTGATAAAAGATATAATTCCAAGACATAGAACTATGAAGGGCTATAAAGTGCTTAGGAAGGCAGGTTGGGATACCCATGGTTTGCCGGTGGAGTTAGAAGTAGAAAAAAAGTTAGGAATAAGTGGGAAACCTCAAATAGAAGA
>DGES01000009.1:43442-43720 GCA_002386065.1 Firmicutes bacterium UBA3920 | reverse complement strand
GATCCATATATAACATATGAAAACGATTATATAGAATCAGTATGGTGGTCACTTAAGATCATATGGGAAAAGGGCTTATTATATAAAGGTTATAAAGTAGTACCTTATTGCCCTAGATGTGGTACTCCTTTGTCTAGTCATGAGGTAGCGCAAGGTTATGAAGAAGTAGAAGAATCAAGTATCTATGTTAAGATACCAGTTGTCGGTCATGATGATACTTATTTCTTAGTATGGACTACTACTCCATGGACGTTGCCTTCTAATGTGGCTCTTGCAGT
>DGES01000009.1:40174-43120 GCA_002386065.1 Firmicutes bacterium UBA3920 | reverse complement strand
TATTATGTAGTGACTGCTGATTTTGTAACACTAACCGACGGTTCAGGAATTGTCCACATAGCGCCTGCATTTGGTGAAGATGACTACCAAGTAGGTGAAAAATATAATCTTCCATTGGTTCAGTTGGTAGATAGTCAAGGAAAATTTACAGATGAGGTTGAGCCATGGAAGGGTATGTTTGTTAAGGATGCAGATTCTTCAATAATAGAATACTTAGATAAATGTAATTATCTATATAAAGAGGAACTATATACCCATACGTATCCATTTTGTTGGAGATGTCATACACCTCTTTTATACTATGCAAGGGATACTTGGTTTATAAAGACAACGGCAATTAAAGATAAGCTAATTGCCAATAACCAAAAGATAAATTGGATGCCAGAACATATAAGAGATGGGCGATTTGGAAATTTTCTTGAAAACATAATTGACTGGGGTTTAAGTAGAGAACGTTACTGGGGTACCCCCCTACCTTTGTGGACATGCGAATGCGGACATATCCATTGTATAGGTAGTATAGCTGAACTTAAAGAAATGGGTATTGATGTACCAGATGATATAGAATTGCATAAACCTTATATAGATAGAGTATATCTAAATTGTCCAAAATGTGGTGGAAAGATGGAAAGAGTCAGTGAGGTTATTGACTGTTGGTATGATTCTGGTGCTATGCCATTTGCCCAGTGGCATTATCCCTTTGAAAATGAGGATATATTTAAAGAGAACTTTCCTGCTGACTTTATATCAGAAGCAATAGATCAGACTAGAGGTTGGTTCTTTACTCTTTTAGTAATATCTACTATATTGTTTGATGAACCAGCTTATAAAAACTGCATAACTTTAGGTCTAATATTGGATAAAGATGGGCAGAAGATGAGTAAGCATAAAGGAAATGTTCTAAGTCCTTGGGTGGTATTTGATAAACAAGGTGCAGATGCAGTCAGATGGTATTTTTATACTTCTAGTTATCCATGGTTGCCAAGCAGATTTTACGAAGAAGCTGTAAGTGAATCCCAACGTAAGTTTATGGGAACGCTATGGAATGTATACGGGTTTTATGTATTGTATGCAGACTTGGATAAGTTTAATCCCCAAGAATATGACATACCAGTAGAAGAACGCCCTATAATGGATAGATGGATAATATCCAAGTTAAATTCTCTAGTTAAATATGTAGATGAAGGTCTTTACGACTATCGTATAACAGAATCTGCTCGTGCGATAGACGATTTTGTGGATGAACTCAGTAACTGGTATGTTCGTCGAAGTCGAGAACGTTTTTGGGCACAGGGTATGGAAGATGACAAGGTATGTGCATATTTGACCTTGTATGAAGTATTAGAAACTCTGACACGGTTAATAGCTCCTTTTGTACCTTATATATCAGAGGAGATCTATCAAAATATAGTTAGAGGAATAGATAGTAATGCACCTATAAGTGTGCATCTATGTGATTATCCTAAATTTGATCAAGCACTAATATTACCCCAATTAGAAGCAGATATGGATATAGCTATGAATGTAGTCAGTATGGGAAGAGCTGCTAGGAATAAATCTAACTTAAAGATAAGACAACCTCTTAATACTCTATATATATACGGCAAAGATGTGGATGCATTTACAGAAGATATTGCTGAGGTTATAAAGGAAGAACTAAATATAAAGGAGCTCAAGTATCTCGATAAAATAGATGAATTTATAAGCTATAATGTTAAACCTAATTTGGTAACTGTGGGTCCTAAATATGGTAAGTTAATTCCGAAACTCTATGAGATATTAGGCTCTAAAGGTGATGAAATAGCGCGCCAGGTACTTGAAAAAGGAGAGATAGAACTTGACTTAGATGGCGAAAAGGTTGTACTTACAGAGGATGATTTGCTTATAGATAGAGGTACTAAGGAGAATTTTTCTATGGAGCAAGATAGTCGTATCACCATAATATTAGATACAAACCTGACTGATGAGCTTATTGAAGAAGGCTATGTGAGGGAACTTGTAAGTAAAATACAGAATATGCGAAAAGATGCTGGTTTTGAAGTGACCGATCGCATAATATTTTACTATTATGGTAATGACATATTAGAGAATATAATTGAGAGAAATGCAGAACAGATAGGTGCTCAGACTCTCACTAATAAATTTGTAAGGGGTAAAAAGGAAGAAATAGAGTATACTGAAGTCAAGATAAATTCTCAAAAATTTATGACAGCAGTAAAAGTAGATCCTGCTTATAGAAAATGACTACCAAAAACCTCTTTTTGCAGAGTTATATAACTCTGCAAAAAGAGGTTTTTTTATTTGTTGATTAGATATAAATGGTAATGATGAGAATGCCAGACGAATTGTAACAATATTGTAATACATTTTTAACAACTAACTGCTACACAACTTAACTCTATAATATGCTATTTAAACGAATTTGCTCCATATCTATTGCTATGATACCATCTAGTTAACAAAGAAAAGGAGGTCTTGCTAATATCTATGTTTAATGACAATAAATGTGGCAAAGTGCTAACAGCAATTGGTGTTTCATCTATGTTATTATTGTCTAGTACTGTCTATGCTGCGTCACCTTTACTTAGAGTAGGCAGTCGAGGCAATGAGGTTAGACAGTTGCAGCAGAGCTTAAAAGAGGTTAATGTATATAATTACAAAGTAACGGGATACTATGGTAATATAACGCGAGATGCAGTTATGAAGTTTCAAAGGCAGAACGGGTTGGCAGTTGACGGAATAGTAGGAAAAAAGACTCTGGCAGCTCTTAATGGTACATATAATACAAAGTCAACTCAGGTATCAAAAAACAGTAGACTGTTGCGGCGAGGTAGCAGAGGTGCAGATGTAAAGGACCTACAGCAAAAACTCAAGTCAAAGGGCTACCATAAGTACAGTGTGGATGGTATATTTGGTTTTAGGACGGAACAATCGGTTAAGAATTTT
>DGES01000009.1:1187-40048 GCA_002386065.1 Firmicutes bacterium UBA3920 | reverse complement strand
TTTAGGACGGAACAATCGGTTAAGAATTTTCAGAAGGCAAATGGTTTGGTGGCTGATGGTATAGTAGGTCAGAGGACATTAGCAGCACTGCAAAAAGGTAGCAACAATACTAATCGCAGTACGAGTACTAGCAATAGCAGTAGACTGTTGCGGCGAGGTAGCAGAGGTGCAGATGTAAAGGACCTACAGCAAAAACTCAAGTCAAAGGGCTACCATAAGTACAGTGTGGATGGTATATTTGGTTTTAGGACGGAACAATCGGTTAAGAATTTTCAGAAGGCAAATGGCTTGGTGGCTGATGGTATAGTAGGCTCAGCTACTATGGCTAAACTTAAATTGTCATCTACTGATTCATCGTCATCGAGAGGTTCTTCTAATAAATCTTCAGTTGAGATGCTCCATTGGTCAACTGTTAGAAGTTTATTTCCAAGGGGAGCGACAGCTGTTGTAACAGATGTAGATACTGGAAAGAGTTTTAAAGTCTATAGAATGGGTGGTACTAATCATGCCGATGTGGAACCCCTTACAGCTAATGATACAGCTATTATGAAGAGTATATATGGAAACTGGAGTTGGGCCAGAAGGGCAATAATTGTAGACTATGGAGGTAGAAGAATTGCTGCATCCATGAATGGAATGCCTCATGGTCAACAGACCATATATAATAATAATTTTAATGGACAATTTTGCATACATTTTTTAGGCAGCAAAACCCATGGCAGTGGAAGAGTTGATCCTGATCATCAAGCTATGGTTCGTAAAGCTGCAAGATAAATAAAATTCCATCGTTATTCGATGGAATTTTATTTTATATGTTTGATATAAGTAGTAGATGAGTGATGCAAGTTTGCTGTGAGCTTAATAGGGAAAATACTAGCAAAAGATTGCTATTTTGAGCACCCATAAATTTGTCATTTTATCAAATTTATTAAACTTAAAGAAACTATATAAATAATATTAACTTCTAATCTTTAGTTTTTAGAAACTAAAAATGCATCTCCTAAAATAGAACACTTGAGCAAGTATTGAATATACTGTAATATACACAAGTGTTTAGGAGGTGTTTTGTATATGTGTTATCCCTATGACGATGATTGGAATATGGTTCAGTATGGATATCCTCCAAGATCTCCATATGACTGTTATCCAAGACCATACTATCCCAGACCTCCATGTGGCGACTGGGATAGACCATCATGGAAAGCTCCACCGTGTCCTAGAGGTACCATGCCCTATGTAATACAGTCTGGTGATACTTTTTATAAGTTGGCACAACGTTTTAATACAACCGTTGCGGCTATTAGCGCTGTAAATCCTGGAGTTGATCCTAATAATCTTCAAATAGGTCAAGTAATTTGTATACCTGTAACCAAGCCAGCTCCCATCTGTCCTCCTGGAACTATAATGTATACGATTAAGGCAGGAGATACGTTTTATGCTTTGGCAGCTCGTTTTGGCACAACGGTTGAAGCTATTATGAGAGTTAATCCTGGAGTTGATCCTAAAAATCTTCAGATAGGGCAAGTGGTATGTATTCCTATGGTTAGTCCTGTGCCTATCTGTCCCCCTGGTAGTGTAGTATATGTAATCAAAGCAGGAGATACATTTTATAAATTAGCATCCCGATTTGGCACAACTGTCGAAGCTATTATGAAGGCAAATCCAGGTGTAGATCCTAAAAATCTCCAGATAGGTCAACGAATATGCATCCCCATAGGAAAATAGTTTTTATTATTGCATAAATGTTGAAATCAATACTATATGATGTTACAATAAAGATGACCTCTCGTTAGGTGAGGCTCCTATACAGTTATAAACCACTACCCGGAAACGTCGAAAGACGCCAATGGGTTAACAGATATTGCCGGATTAAGGTTTTATCTAGTGTGGTTGGGATTGGACCTATGCTGTATAGTGCTAAAGCTCGACAAGGAGGGTTTGCTTTGTTGTGTAATTAACACAAAGCCCCTTCGTGTGGAGGGGCTTTTATATTTTAGCTGTCTAGATTAAAGATCTTTGTATTATGATTATATTAGGAGGTGGTAGGATGAATACTGACACTGATAGTTGGCCTAGATATATAGTTATAGGGTCAACTCCTACCGTCTCTATTTGCCATTTTATAGTGATGACATCCTTACATCAATATAGTTTAAATGGATGCAATATATGGTGAATTAGGCGGTAGAAATAGCTATTGTTGTAGATTTACCCCATATGGACTCACAGTTGTAGTATAAATATTTTTGTGGTAGGTGTATTTATCATAAATTGTTTAATATGGGTGAGAATAAGCACAATATTGATGTAAGGAGGTATAGAAATGGATTTTTCAATTTTAAAAGAATTGTTGGACAAACATGATCTCATACGTTTAACTAATATACTAAAGACTATGAGGGCTGCAGACATAGCAGAGTTTCTAGAAGAACTTGATCATAAGACTGCCCTTTTGGTATTTAGATTATTACCTAAAGATTTAGCAGTCAATGTATTTTCACATCTTTCTTCACAGCGACAGTCAGAGTTTTCGATGTTAGTTGATGAAGAAGAGCTTGCGAGTATTGTAGAAGAGTTATATTTTGACGATAGGATAGATTATATTGAAGAGATGCCAGCTAACGTAGTAAAAAAGATACTTAAAAATTCTAGTGAAACAGAGCGACGGCTTATAAATCAGTTTTTAAACTATCCAGAAGATTCAGCTGGTAGCCTCATGACAATCGAATTTGTAGACTTAAAAAAACATATGAAAGTAAGGGATGCATTAAAGCGCATAAGGGAAATTGGTCAGGATAAAGAAACTATATATACCTGTTATGTGATAGATGAAGAGCGTCGACTTGAGGGTATTGTATCCCTAAGGGATCTTGTATTAGCTGATCCAGATGCAATAATAGAAGATATAATGGAAACTCAGATTATATATGTAAGCACATATGATGATCAGGAATATATAGCCGATGTATTTAAAAAATATGGTTTTTTAGCTCTGCCTGTAGTTGATCAGGAACGTCGTCTTGTGGGTATTATAACCGTTGATGATATTGTAGATGTCATTGAGCTTGAAAACACGGAAGACTTTCATAAAATGGCGGCTATACAGCCACTTAGAGAGAGTTATCTAGATACAAGTGTTTTTAAATTGGCGAGTAAGAGGATGTTATGGCTTATGGTTCTCATGATATCGGCTACCATAAGTGGAGGGATTATAAAAAAATATGAATCAGCACTTGAAGCGGTTGTTGCCCTGACAGTATTTATTCCCATGCTTATGGATACAGGCGGAAATGCGGGTTCTCAGTCATCTACTTTGATAATAAGAAGCATAGCTTTAGGTGAATTAACATTTAAGGATACTTTTAAGGTTATATGGAAGGAATTTAGGGTAAGTTTAGTTGTAGGTCTTCCACTTGCAATTGTAAATTTTTTAAGGGTATATTTTTTAGAGGGATACGGATTAGCTCTTTCTCTTACAGTATCTGCAACTCTTTTAGTTACGGTAATATTTGCAAAGATAGTAGGTGGACTTTTGCCCATGATTGCCCAAAAGCTTAATATTGATCCAGCTATAATGGCAAGTCCTCTTATAACTACCATAGTAGATGCTATATCTCTTGTGTTTTACTTTACTTTTGCAACTTGGATAATGGGACTTTAATATACTTTTACCTTATGGTAATTGGTTATCTAATCAGGACAAAAATTATTTTCATACTACGTTTGGAGGAAAGAAAAAAATGATGTTCTTTTTTATAGGGATATTTGGTATACAAGATAAGCAAAGGGTAGTTAAAGAATTTAATAATGTAGTATGTGCATGTGGTAGTTTGTCGAGGGCAGAACTTATAGAGGAATACACATATTTTCATTTTTTCTTTTTGCCCTTATTCAAATGGAACAAGAGATATTTTATTCGATTTAGATGTTGCAACAGAATTTTTAAAGTTCCAGAGGATTATGTATCAGATTTAAAACATGGTTTTGATATTGATATAGACAGGCTTGAAGAAATAAGTAAAATCAATATGAATATATGTCCAAATTGTGGGGCGACTATAGAAAAATCATTTTTATACTGTCCTTATTGCGGACATAATTTAAAGTAAAAATCCGTTCAATTTTGAACGGATTTTTACTTTAAGAAAATATTGATAATTTCTATTGCATGAATCGTTTTTCTCCAAAGAAGAATAAGGCAATGGTTCCAGGTCCTGAGTGACTTCCAATGGTAGGTCCTATTGGATTTATTAATATATCTTTCACATTAAATTTTTCTTTTATTGTATTGGCTACAAATTGGGCATCTTCTAGTGCATCACCATGGCTTACGGCAATTACTTGTTTTTCTGGTTCGATAGCATATTTTTCAAATTTATCTATGAGCATTTTAAGGGCTTTTTTCCTTCCCCTTGCTTTATGGATAGGTACAAGATGACCGTTATCGTCAATATTGAGTACGGGCTTTATATCCATTATATTGGCTACAAAAGCTGTAGCTCCGGATAGTCTGCCACCTCTATGTAGATGGTCTATATCATCTACAGTGAACCAATGATTTAATTTTAATTTATTATCTTCTAACCAATTTACTATTTCTTCTTTTGTTGCACCGTCATGGAGCATTTCAACGGCATAATATACAAGTAATCCTTCACCTAGGGATGCGGCTAATGTATCTACTATTGTAAGATCGGCATCAGGGTATTTTTCTAAAATCATGTTTTTTGCTATGTAGGCATTATCGACACTACCTGTAAGTCCAGATGAAAAACTTATATATATTACAGCCTTTCCAGTCTTTACATATTCTTCAAACATATCATAAAAAATCTGGGTGTTTACCTGAGATGTTGTAGGCATGGATCCAACTCTTACAGCATCATAGAAGTCCTTGTAACTGAGAGTCTGTCCAAAATCATCTGGATATTCTTTACCATCTAAGGTATAGGTATAGTTTATTATGGGAATATTTCTTTTCTTTACATAGTCCAAGGGTAAATCACTACATGAATCGGTTATTATTACTGTTTCCATCATAAAACCTCCTTGTTATTATAATTACTCCACATTAATTGGTTATTATAGCAGATTGGAGTGATATATTAGATGTTATATTAAAATTTTAAATCGTTTTTATTTTCTTGCTGATTGCATAGTTGCGCTTAAGGATTTAAAGGATGAAGTTTCTTAAGAGGTCATCTAATGTATCACGCCGTCTTATTAAGGTAGGTTCTCCACTCTTATCTATAAGTATTTCTGCTGGTCTTAACCTGTTATTGTAGTTGGAAGACATGGAATACCCATATGCGCCGGCGTCCATAACCCCTATTATATCACCAATGTTTATAGTTGGTAGCTTTCTCATATATGCTAATATATCACCGCTTTCACATATATTACCTACAATGGTTACTGGTTTATCATCTCTATTAGAGGGAACTATTTTGCCATCTCTATATATTTCAATATCGTGGTGGGCATCATAGAGGACAGGCCGCATAAGCACATTAAATCCTATATCAGTGCCTATATAAGAGGTTATGTGGTTTTGTTTGATTGAGTGTACACTACCTAGTAAAACTCCACATTCAGCTACTATATATCTGCCAGGTTGGGTTTTAAATGTAATTTCTTTACCATAGTCTTTAACCCAACTATATATGAGGGAAGAGAGTCTATCTCCCAGTTCATCTATATCAAGTGGTTTTTCGCCCCCTTGTTTATTATAAGGTATCCCAAATCCTCCACCAAAATCTACAAACTCAAGATCTGGAAAGTTTTCAGCGAATTTAAGTAAAGATTTGGCTCCTTCTATATAGGGAGTAGGATCTAAGAACAGGGAACCTATATGATGATTAATCCCTATTAAGCGTAAATTATATCTCTTTAATATAGTTTTAACCGCTCCCATATCTTCCATATTGATTCCAAATTTTGTATTTTCACCGGCGGTTATTACCTTTTTATGGTGACCTGCTCCTATTCCGGGATTTATCCGGATAGCAACTTCTCCGCCTTCATTTAACTCACCATAGGTTTTAAGTTGGGAGAGTGAATCTATGCTTATAGTTATATTATTCTCTATGGCATAGCTCATTTCCTCCTTAGATACGTTATTGCTTATATAGAAGATCTCTTGTGGTTTAAAACCTGCTTTAAGCAGTACATATATTTCACCTGGAGACATAGCATCTGCATATAGCCCTTCATCCCTTATTATCTTTAAAAGTTCTATATTAGAGTTTGCTTTAGATGAATAACTGGAAATAAAGTAAGGATAACTGACAAGATTTTTCATTTCTTTACATTTTTGTCTTAATATGTTTTCATTATATACATATAGAGGGCTACCATAAGTATGAATAAGTTCATCTGGTGAGTTATTGCCAAAGAAGTTATGCAGTTCGGTATAATATTTTATCATTTTATTGCCTCCGTATGAGTTTAATGGTTGTCTGTCAAGGCTCAATATATATAAAAAATGTATTTTTGTCAATAATCAATATATAATCTTTTCAATCTAGTCTGTAGTTATGCCATATTAATAAGATAAATTATAAATATTTATTTTTTTAACAACTATAGAGTATAGAACTCAAAAGTTAAAAGTGTGATATAATTTTATCGATGTATAAAGATATTGAGGGATAATGTTGTTAAAAAATAGTGATATTGGTTTATAATATTCACATCGACGTATATAGATATAACTAAGTATGTAGAATATAATAGCATGACTTTGGGGTGGAAATAGTGACAAAAAATAAAGTAGTAGTGATAGGTGGTGGTGCAGCAGGTATGATGACTGCTGCTACTGCAGCTCGAAGAGGATTAGATGTATATTTAGTAGAAAAAAATAAGAGACTAGGTAAGAAAATGCTTATAACAGGTAAGGGTAGATGCAATATAACAAATAATGTAGATATAGAAGGTATGATAAATAATATTCCTGTCAATGGGAAGTTTTTATATAGTGCATTTAATGCATTTTCTAATTGGGATATGGTGTCTTTGTTAGAGAAACTTGGTGTACCTACTAAAGTAGAACGGGGAGGTAGAATTTTCCCTAAGTCAGATAGGGCAGCAGATGTTGTAGATGCTTTATCAAAATTTGTAATTAAAAGCGGAGCTAAAATAGTAAGGGATGAAGTGATAGATGTTGTTTCTAGGGATAATACTATATATTATGTGCTACTCAAAGAGGGAGGCAAAGTCTATTGTGATAGTGTAGTTGTTGCAACGGGGGGTTTATCCTATCCAAAGACGGGCTGTACAGGAGATGGGTATAGATTTGCTCGCAGTAATGGGCATACAATAGTTCCTACTAAGCCGGCGCTGGTTCCCCTTGAAGTATACGAAGATTGGGTTAAAGAAGTGCAGGGTTTATCTCTTAAAAATGTTGGTGTTAAAATAATAGATGAAGGACAAAATATCATATATGAAGATTTTGGAGAAATGTTGTTTACCCATTTTGGGGTATCAGGTCCTGTAATCCTATCGGCCAGTTCCTTCATAGGTGATCTGAAGACAAATAAATACACTCTTATAATAGATTTAAAGCCAGCTCTATCCATGGAACAGCTAGATAAGCGTGTTCAAAGGGATTTTAACAAATATTCACGGAAGATATTTTCAAATTCATTAAATGATCTTCTACCTAAGAAGCTAATTCCAGTTGTGGTTGAATTGTCGGGAATATCTCCTCAAAAGTTAGTAAACCAAATAACAAAACAAGAGAGGCAAAACCTTGTAGTTCTTTTAAAAAATATGATGTTAGATATAAAAGGTTTTAGACCTATAGATGAAGCAATAATTACATCTGGTGGTGTTTCGGTGCAAGAGATAGATCCTAGGACAATGGAGTCAAAGATAGTTAAGGGTTTATATTTTGCCGGCGAAGTGATAGATATAAACGGCTACACAGGAGGCTTTAACTTACAGATAGCCTTTTCAACAGGTTATTTGGCGGGTATGAGTTGTTAAATAGTAGCATAGAGATATGGGGGTATATAATATGCATTATATGGAGTTTTTTAAATCTATAGAAGAAAATCGATTTGCAGATATATATCTATTTTATGGAGAAGAGGAGTATGTAAAGGAGGAAGCTCTTAGTCAACTTGTTGATGCTTTGTTAGACTCTCAATTTAAAGATTTAAATTATCAGACAATAGATGGGAGTGAAGCAGGGGTTGATGAGATAATAAATGCATGTGAAACATTGCCCTTTATGGCAGAACGGCGACTAGTTATAGTAAAGGATAATATGTTTCTTACAAATAAGAGACAGGGAGGCAATAATTATGGAGATATTGAGAGCGAGAAGAAGCTGAGTGAGTACATAGAAAATATCCCCTCAACTACTAATTTAATATTCTATATGAGAGATGGTATAGGTAGTAGAGGTATTTTGTATAGAAAGCTTGAAAAAATCGGATGTGTAGTAAATTTTTGCAAACTAAAAGACAAAGAAGTGAGACAGTGGATAACAAAGGAATTAGCAGCCCATGGCAAGACAATTACGCGAGCTGCTCTAGATGAATTTGTAGGTTTAGCAGGTACTAACTTAGATGACATTGATAATGAAATTTCAAAGTTAGTTGCCTTTGCTCATGATGAAGATGTAATCACACAGGAACATGTTTTGAACACCATTATCCCTGCTTTAGAGCATTCTATATTTCAACTAGTGGAAGCCATAGGGAATAAGCATATCGATTCTGCATTGAAGATTTTAGATGAAATGTTAGATAGAGGAGAAACTTTTTATTCCATATTGCCAATGATAGGAAGACAAATAAGACTGATATATCTATGCAAATCTTATAGCCAGAGAAGATATTCTAAATCCCAGATAGCAGCTACTTTAAAAATACATCCCTATGGAGTAGAAAAATATATAAGCCAAGGTCAAAACTTCAGTGAGGAAGAACTTGAAAAAGCTTTTTCAGATTGCCTAAAACTTGATCATTCTATAAAACAAGGAAAAATAGATGGGAAATTGGGACTTGAGATGTTAATACTTTCCATGTGTGTAATGCAAAAAAGCTTCCTATAATGGGAAGCTTTAATCATATTCATGCGCTTGTCTTGCTTGATTCTTCAAGTTTATTTAGTGAAATTGCCAATTTGGATTTTTTACGATTAGCTGCATTTTTGTGAATGACTCCTTTTGATGCTGCCATATCAATTTGTTTCACAACTTGGGGATAAAGTTCTTTGGCAAGTTGTAGATTACCTTCTTCTATTGCAACTGTAAATTTTTTTGTATAAGTATTTATTTTAGACTTTATCATTTTATTTCTAAAGGTTTTCTTTTTAGTTATCCGTGTACGTTTTTCGGCTGATCTAATATTTGGCAAACTTTTCACCTCCTCCGATTAAATACGCAATTGATATTTTATCATGGATATTTAGAATTGACAAGTAAAACGGAAGCATTTTCTAATTTGATACATTTATCCATATAACCAAATATATTCTTAATTCTCATAAGTAAAATGTTATTGGACAATATATTTATGTGTGTGAAATGAATTTTTTATGAAAGTTTAAAAAGAGTTATAGGTAGGATTAATTGTATATTGTAAATGTTAGGGTAATAGTATTCTAGAATAGAAAGAACTATTGATTGCTTATGTAAAGCTATCATTTTAAATAATTGTAATAAAAGTGGAAATGATAGATACACTTCATATATTTGTATAATTAGTTTTGGAAATTGTGACGTAGAAAAAGATATTGCATTGAAAACCCATAGGAAACTAGTGATTACACAAAAAATGCTCATGAGGTTGAGGAAAGTTGGCCCTTACATTTTGAATAAAAAACAGCTATAGGGACGATGCTATAATTAATAAAATCTAAAATTTAGGGTTCAAAAGGAGTGTGTTTTTATGAAGAATATCCGAACTGACTTGGCAATTGAAGCTAGGGAACTTTATAGTACAGATGGAGGTCAGATACCAGGTGTCACTACAGAAAACGAGGAGATAGATGGTATAAACATAGATAGGGTCCATGTACTATCTTCCATAGGAGAACAGCGGATAGGTAAACCAGTTGGCAACTATGTTACATTAGAGTCCATGTATATAAGAGAGAGGGATCCTGAATTTGAAGAAAAGTTAAGTTTTAGGTTATCGCAGGAGATAAGGAATTTGGTTTCAATAGATAAAAATACTAGTGTGCTGATTGTGGGATTAGGGAATTGGAATATAACACCTGATTCTCTTGGACCTAAAGTAGTTGATCGGATTATGGTTACTCGCCATCTGTTGGAGCTTATACCAGACAAGGTAGATGAGCGGGTACATTCTGTGTGTGCTATATCACCGGGAGTATTAGGTATAACGGGTATAGAAACAGGCGAAATAATCAGGGGGGTTATTGAAAAGATAAGACCAGATGTGGTAATAGCAATAGATGCCCTTGCTTCTAGACGCACAAGTAGAATTGGTGTTACTATACAACTGGCAGATACAGGTATAAGTCCAGGTTCGGGCATTGGCAATAAGCGTATGGCGCTAACTAAGGAAACTTTAGGTGCAGATACTATAGCTATAGGTGTTCCTACTGTAGTTTATGCACATACTATAGGTAGAGATACAATTAAGCTTATTCATGATTCTAATATTCAGATAGGTAGCGATATAAATTTTATGAGTGAAGAACAGTTAGATGCTATGTTGAACCAGATATTATCTGAAAATATGGGGGATTTGGTAGTGACGCCTAAAGATGTGGATATTATGATTGATAACATTGCTGGTATAATTGCAGATGGTATAAATCTTGCTGTGCACGATAACATAACATTAGATGAGATAAGAACTTTTCTTCATTAATATTATTCTTCTATTAAAAGTTGTTTTGTTAAGAAGAATTAAATGCATATTACCTATTAAAAGAGAATATTCATTATAAAGTAGTATAAAGTTAATTGACATCTTAATTTTCCATAAATACGTTGAACGTGGATATATGACATTTCCAAGTTATAAAGGTTATTAGAGTGGGTCTCTAATGCATAAGAGTTTTTTCAGTAAATAGTGGGGTTGATTGTATGAAAAAAGTAAGGGATTTTAGCGTATCTAAATTCATATACTATCTTATAGTACTTAGTCTATCCATGGGGATTATATTTTTTACGGGCAGGTTATTAAAAGGTGAGCCTGTGGATATTGCTAGTTCTATGGATTATATAAAAAAAATACAACATTCTATAATGAGTAAGAAAGATGGAAAAATAGTAGATAAAAATATAGAGATCGTTGATGATTCAAAAGAAGAAGATGAGATAAAAAATGAGAAATCCTTTAAAGATATACTTATCTCTATTGGTATTAAAGGGATAGAGGATCCAAGAGAACTGTTTATATACCAGATGCCCTTTATGAAAGTATTAGATAGAGGTATATCAAGAACTGAAATTGCAGATAAGAATATGTTATTAGATAAATCTAAAGAGGTTTTGGCGGAACCTAGTGAAGAGATAGATGGCATAGAACCTATATTAGAGGAAGAACCAAAGATACCTGATGATATAAAGATTGTCATTGAGAAGATAGAAGATGATTTAGGGCCAATAGAACTTACAGGAGAAGGTCCTCAAATACTTATATATCATTCTCATTCTAGAGAGGCATATATGCAGGACCCAGATAGAAAATATAAGGAATCGGCAAAGGAAGCTTTTAGAAGCGATGATTTGAATAACACAGTCGTACGGATTGGTGATGTACTTGCCCATAATTTAAAAGAACTAGGGCTGCCTGTTCTACATGATAGGACTGAACATGAGCAGGGAAACTATAATAGATCATATGTAAATTCCCTCGAGACGTTGAAAAAAAGAATGAAAGAATATGATTCTTTAAAGATTTTTATAGACATCCATAGAAATGCATATAAAAAGGGAGCAAGGAGTCCAGATGAAGAAGTTGTGGTGGTAGACGGAAAGAGGGTAGCGAAGATGTCAGTTGTAATAGGTACAGGGAAGGGTACTGTGGGAGGATTTAAAGAAAAACCAAATTGGCAGGAGAATTATAAACTCGCCTTAAAGCTTACAAATAAAGTGAATGAGATATGTCCAGGACTTGCAAAACCTGTAATGGTACAAAACGGAAGATACAATCAACATGTCTCTACAAATGCAATACTTATAGAGGTGGGAAGTAATCTTACTACTCTTACGGAGGCGGAGAGAACAACTGAATATATTGCTCAAGCATTGAGTGAGATAGTAAAATGATTATAAAGATACCTTCATGGATAATATATACATGCATGGATAATATATACATGGAGGTGTTTTTTTTTTGAGTAGGTTAGAGAGAAATAGACAGAGGCGCCGGCGAAAAAGAATAAAAATATTCTTTATCATAAGTATGATTCTATGTGTGGGTATATTAATTGGCGGTATATATACCATAAATGATATAATGATTAAGACGACATCTTTACCTGAGGATAAAAATATGTTATCTATTGACAATATACGATGTTCTGTGGATAAAGTACTCTCTGATATAAAAAAAGAAAGGCTGCGGATAGGAGATAAAATTGCAAGGTTGTGTGATAATGTAGTACAATGGTTAAAAGATGCAGGTCAGTTTATGGTGGACAACATAAGATAGATAATTATTTTGGTTGCTTTTTGAATAGTTATTATCTATTATATAATAAATTGTACAGAATGAGTTTTATTTAAATAGAATAAAGATTTGAAGATTTTTAAGGAGGAAGAGGATTTGATGCCTAGTAGCAGACAGGAGAGAATTAGGAATTTTTGTATAATAGCCCACATAGATCACGGTAAATCTACTCTTGCCGATCGTCTGCTTGAGGAGACGGGGGTAATAAAACAAAGAGAGATGGAAGAACAGGTTTTAGATAGTATGGATCTTGAAAAAGAGCGAGGTATTACCATAAAGGCTAAAGCAGCTAAACTCATATATGAGCGTGACGGTCAAGAGTATGTATTAAATCTCATAGATACACCTGGCCATGTAGATTTTAGCTATGAAGTGTCTAGGAGTTTAGCAGCATGTGAAGGTGCTATATTGGTAGTCGATGCATCACAAGGTATACAGGCACAAACCTTAGCTAATGTATATCTTGCTTTAGAACATGATCTAGAGATAATACCTGTTATAAATAAGATAGATCTACCTGGTGCTCAACCAGATGTGGTAAAGAAGGAGATAGAAGAGATAATAGGCTTAGATGCAGATAATGCACCTCTTATATCTGCAAAAGAGGGGATAGGAATAGATAAGGTCCTAGATTGTATAATAGACTGTATACCACCACCTAAAGGTGATGAATCGGCTCCACTCAAGGCGTTAATTTTCGATTCATTCTATGATAGTTATAGGGGAGTTATATGTCATATAAGGGTAGTAGAGGGAACGCTCAAGGTGGGAGATATGATACGGATGATGGCAACGGGTAAGGAATTTGAAGTGACTGATGTGGGTGTATTTATGCCTGAACTTCATCCAGTAGATGAGCTTAAAGCTGGTGATGTAGGGTTTGTAGCAGCTAGTATAAAAAATGTACGGGATGCCAGGGTTGGTGATACTATAACCCATGTAGATAGGCCTACTAAGGAAGCTTTACCTGGCTATAGGCAAGCTGTTCCCATGGTGTTTTGTGGTATATATCCGGCGGATGGCTCTGAATATGACGAGCTCAGGGATGCACTAGAAAAGCTCCAAATAAATGATGCATCACTTATATTCGAACCAGAGACATCAGCGGCACTGGGATTTGGATATAGATGTGGTTTTTTAGGCTTGCTCCATATGGAGATAGTTCAAGAGAGATTAGAGAGAGAATATGATTTAGATATAGTTACAACGGCACCTAGTGTTGTATATAGAGTTAAAAAAACTGATGGGCAAATGGTTGAGATTTCGAATCCAGTTGATATGCCGCCGGAGGTTGAAATAGAATATATAGAAGAACCTATTGTAGAGGCACAGATAATAACACCATCTGATTATGTGGGGCCTGTAATGGAGTTATGCCAAGAACGCAGAGGAAATTATAGACATATGGAATATCTAGATGAAGTGAGAGTTGTCATAACATACGATCTTCCATTGAATGAAATAGTATATGATTTTTTTGATGCTCTTAAATCTAGGACAAGGGGATTTGCTTCCCTCGACTATGAGATGAAGGGGTATCAAGTATCAGAACTTGTGAAACTTGATATACTCTTAAATGGAGAAGTAGTAGATGCTCTATCTACAATAGTTCATAAAGATAAAGCATATGCAAGGGGTAGAGCAATTGCAGAAAAACTCAAAGAAGTAATTCCAAGACAGCAATTTGAAATACCTATACAGGCGGCAATTGGCAATAAGATAATTGCCCGGGAAACTGTGAAGGCACTTAGAAAGGACGTACTTGCTAAATGCTATGGTGGCGATATAAGTAGAAAGCGTAAGCTCTTGGAAAAGCAAAAAGAGGGAAAGAAGCGGATGCGTCAGATAGGTAGTGTAGAGGTACCTCAAGAGGCGTTTATGGCTGTACTCAAGATAAACTAGGGGGATTTAGTTGTGGAAGAGAAAGAAATAGGTATATATATACATATACCATTTTGCAAGAAAAAATGCATCTACTGTGATTTTCCTTCATATTCAGGGGCTGAGTTATATATGGAGCCATATCTATATGCCCTATTAGATGAGATAACTATATTAGGAACTAAATTTTCTAAGTATGATATAAAATCCATATATATAGGTGGGGGAACTCCCACCTATTTTAAAACATCATATATAGGTCGTATACTTGAAACATGTTTTTCCTGTTTTAATGTAAAGGAGAATGCAGAGATAACAATAGAATCAAATCCTGGAACATTGGGAAAAAAAACATTTTTAGAGCTGAAAAGATTAGGTATAAATAGGCTCAGCTTAGGTGTGCAGGCATGGCAAAATGAGCTATTAAAATTTCTTGGACGTATTCACACCTCACAACAGGTAGTTTCTAGTGTACGGTGGGCACGAGAGGCAGGTTTTCAAAATATAAATGTAGATATTATGTTTGGGATTCCTAATCAAACAGTGGAAGAATGGATGGTTACTCTTGAAAATGTATGTAGCCTTGAAGTTGATCATATATCAGCGTATAGCCTCAAAATAGAGGAGGATACCGCACTTTATTCTATGGTGCAGAATGGAGTAATACATCCTATGGATGAATGCACTGAAAGACATATGTACCATGAAGGTATTTCATTTCTTAGACAAAGGGGATATATACAGTATGAAATATCTAATTTTGCAAGGGAAGGGAAGAAAAGTGTGCATAATCTAATATATTGGAAGGATGACGAATATATTGGGTTTGGATGTGGTGCCCATTCATATATAAATAGAGTGCGATGGTATAATTATAAAGATATTGAACAGTATATATATACTATGAATAAAAATGGTCATGGGATGGAATATAGGGAATATATAGATAGTAACATAGAACGTTTTGAAATGATTATGATGGGTCTTCGCCTTATTGAAGGGGTCAATAAGGCAGAGTTTGAGAGGCGATTTGGTAAGCCATTAGATTTTTACTATAGAGATGCCATATCTCAGCTTAAGAGAAATGGTCTGCTTGATGAAAATGATTCATCTATTTATCTTACACCTAGAGGGCTAGATATACAAAACACAGTCCTTCTTGCTTTTTTAGATTATATGGGATAATTTTTGAAAAACGTATTGACAAAGAAGCTAATAAGTGATAATTTATCATTAGGATTAGCACTCGATGAAGGTGAGTGCTAACAGAGTTGGTTTATAGGGGGTGATAACTATGCGGTTGGGTGAAAGAAAGCTTAGGATATTGCAGGCAATAATTGAAGATTATGTTATGTCGGGGGAACCTGTAGGTTCGAGGACAATTGCTAAGAAATACAATTTAGGTATAAGTTCAGCTACAATAAGAAACGAAATGGCAGATTTAGAGGAGATGGGCTATTTAAAACAACCCCATACATCGGCGGGACGTATTCCATCTGATAAGGCATATAGGTTATACGTAGATCATCTTATGGAAGTTAGGTCATTGACACCAGAAGAGGCAAAGGGTATAAAGAAACTATATAAAATTAAAACCGAACAAATAGAGGAAATTATAGCTCAAACAGCGAAAATACTGTCTGACATAACAAATTATACTAGCATTGTATTTAAACCTGAGCTAAGTAAAGTATTGATAAAGAAAATAAAGATAATGCCTATAGATGAAGAATTTGCACTGCTTATAGTTGTCACCAATTCAGGTATAATAAGGGATACGATAGTAAGATTTCCAGAGGGTGTGGAGTCCAGCTATTTAGAAAAAATATCGAATATGCTCACAGAACGATTTAGCGATAAGAGTTTTCTAGAAATAGACACCCTAATAATACCTGAAATAAGAAAGGAACTAGCAATTAATAGGCAGATGTTTAATAGAGTAGTAGATGCATTGACAGATAGCCTTACTGAACGTGAGAAAAAAGAAGTATATCTATATGGAACTGGTAATATTTTAAATTTTCCTGAATATCGCGACTTAGACAAAGCAAAAGCTTTTTTAAATATTATGGAAGAGCCAGAACTTATATATGATATAATAAAAGATCTAGCCGAAGGAGGAGTTACAGTTACAATTGGTTCAGAAAATCCTCATCCGGATATGAAAGATAGTAGCATAGTTACGGCTACTTATCATATAGGTGACAGGGTAATAGGCACTATTGGTCTTATAGGTCCTACTCGAATGGAATATGCAAGGGTATTTTCTATTATGGATTATATGGGTAAGTGCTTAAGTCAGTATCTAACTCAGATATTGAATGATTAGATAGTAGGTTAATAATGAGTGTGGGAGGGTGATATGCATGGGCGATGTGGATAAACAAAAAGAGAGATTACATGAAGAAAATGATAACGAAGCTAAAGTTGAAGAAAATAATGATGAAGTTAAAGTTATGGATACATCGACTGAATGCACAGAAGAAGACGGTAAAACTACGTCATGTATAGAAGAACTAAAAAGACAGATTGAACAGTTAAAAATAGAGAGAGATGAGCATTTAGCACTTGCTCAGCGCATACAGGCTGAATTTGATAATTTTAGAAAACGCAATAAAAATGTATCTGCTGAATTTTATGATTTAGGAGTAGGAGATACAGTTACTGCATTTCTTCCTGTGCTTGATAATTTGGAACGAGCTCTTTGTTCTATGAAAGAAAATGACTGTTCAGAAGCTTTTATAGAAGGAATAAATATGGTAAAAAAACAGTTTGAAGATGTACTAAAAAAACTTCAGGTGGAGGAGATTAAGGCTCTTGGTGAGCCTTTCGATCCAGAACTGCATCATGCAGTGGCCCAGCAGGACGCGCAAGAAGAACAAGAGGAAAATACAGTGGTTGAAGTTTTGCAGAAAGGTTATAAATATAAAGACAAGGTATTACGATATAGTATGGTTAAGGTTGCAAAATAATTAGATGTAACAGTTTAATCATGTCAAAAGGAGGAATGTAATATGGGAAAGATAATTGGTATTGATTTGGGAACTACTAACTCTTGTGTTGCAGTAATGGAAGGTGGAGAGCCAACTGTAATTCCCAATGCTGAAGGTGGACGTACTACACCATCGGTTGTAGCTTTTACAAAAGATGGTGAACTATTAGTAGGTCAAGTTGCAAAAAGACAGGCGATAACCAATCCTGAACGAACTATAATGTCTATAAAGAGAGATATGGGTACTAATAAAAAGATTAAAATAGATGACAAAGAATATACACCACCTGAGATCTCTGCTATGATTTTAAGAAAATTAAAACAGGACGCAGAGGCATATCTAGGTGAAGAAGTAACCCAGGCAGTAATAACTGTACCTGCTTATTTTAGTGATAGTCAAAGGCAAGCTACAAAGGATGCCGGAAGAATAGCTGGTCTTGAGGTACCTCGAATAATAAACGAGCCAACTGCCGCTGCACTTGCATATGGACTAGATAAAGGTGAAAACCAGAAGATAATGGTATACGACTTAGGTGGTGGTACATTTGATGTATCCGTAATGGAGATAGGCGATGGTGTATTTGAAGTACTTGCAACTAGTGGTAATAATAGGCTAGGCGGAGATGACTTTGATAAGAGGATAGTAGACTATCTTGCTGAGGAATTTAAGCGTGATTATGGTATAGATCTTAGAGAAGATAGAATGGCACTTCAAAGGCTTCAAGAGGCGGCAGAGAAAGCAAAAATCGAACTATCATCTGTACTGTCTACAAATATAAATTTGCCATTCATAACAGCTGATGAATCTGGTCCTAAGCATTTAGATGCTACTCTTACTAGGGCAAAATTTAATGAACTTACTGCTGATTTAGTGGAGAAGACAATGGGACCTGCAAGACAAGCGTTGAAAGACTCAGGTCTTGAACCCAACGAAATTGACAAGGTCATATTAGTAGGTGGTTCTACACGTATTCCTGCTGTTCAAGAAGCTGTTAAAAAATTAGTAGGGAAAGAGCCACATAAGGGTATAAATCCTGATGAATGTGTGGCTATAGGTGCAGCAATACAGGCCGGAATATTAGGTGGAGAAGTTGAAGATGTGCTTCTACTTGATGTAACGCCTCTATCTCTTGGAATTGAGACATTAGGTGGAGTATTTACTAAATTGATAGAGCGTAATACAACTATTCCAACTAGAAAGAGTGAAATCTTTACAACTGCTGCAGATGGTCAAACTAGCGTGGAGATACACGTTCTCCAAGGAGAACGGGAAATGGCCGCCGACAATAAGACATTAGGACGTTTTGTACTTGATGGAATACCACCGGCTCCTAGGGGTGTACCTCAAATAGAAGTTACATTTGATATAGATGCAAATGGTATTGTAAACGTATCTGCCAAAGATTTAGGTACTGGAAAAGAACAGAAGATAACTATAACTGCAACTAGTAATTTAACTGAGGAAGAAATAGAACAGGCAATTAAAGAGGCAGAAAAACATGCCGAAGAAGATAGAAAGAAAAGAGAGGCTATTGAGGTAAAGAATAATGCTGATTCATTGGTATATAATACTCAGAAGACAATGGATGAGCTAGGTGATAAGTTAGATGAAGCAGATAAAGAGAAGATACAGGCAGAGTTAGACAATCTCAAGTCGGCAATAAAGGAAAATGATATAGAAAAAATGAAGTCGGCATCGGAAAAGCTATCTCAAGTATCTTATGAAGTATTTGGTAAGGTATATCAACAGCAGGCAAAGGAAACAGGTGCTCAACCAGGAGGGCAAAGTCAAAGCTCAGATGGTGGCGATGACGACGATGTAGTAGATGCCGATTATGAAGTAGTAGACGATGACGAATAAATAATATATAATAAAATAAATATTATTTAAAAAGCCAAAGCCTTGAGGCTTTGGCTTTTTAAAGGTTTATTTTTATAGATTGGGTGGTGATATAGTTGTCTAAGAGAGATTATTACGAAGTATTAGGTGTAGATAGAGATGCAACTGATGATGATTTAAAAAGAGCGTATAGACGATTGGCCAAAAAATACCATCCTGATTTAAATCCAGATGATCCAGAAGCTGAGGAAAAATTTAAAGAAGTGAATGAGGCATATGAGGTATTAAGCGATCCTCAAAATCGAGCTACTTATGATAGATTTGGGCATGCTGGTGCTAATGGTCAGGGATTTGGTGGATTTGACTTTGATGGATTTGGTGATGGTGGTCTTGGTGATATATTTGATATGTTCTTTGGTGGTACGACTACTGGAACAGGACGCAGAAGAAAAGGTCCAGTGAGGGGAGCTGATATAAGATATGATCTTGAGATAACATTTGAAGAGGCAGCCTTTGGCGCTGAAAAAGAGATTCAAGTAGTGAGGATGGAGGATTGTCCAGATTGTAATGGTACAGGTGGTAAAGCGGGAGCTGAACCTGTTACATGTCCAGATTGTAATGGTACAGGTCAGGTTAGGATTACTCAGACTACGCCATTTGGAAGATTTGTAAATGTAAAGACATGTGATAGATGTGGTGGTGAAGGAACTATAATAAGCGATCCATGTGGCAGGTGTCGCGGAAGGGGTAAGATACGAACTAGACGCAAGATAAATGTTAAAATACCAGCAGGTATTGATAATGGTCAGGCAATTACACTTCGTGGTGAAGGCGATATAGGAGAGCGAGGTGGCTCACCTGGTGATCTGTATGTATATATTAATGTTAAGCCACACAAACTATTTAAACGTGAAGGTTATGATATATATTGTGAAGTACCTATTACCTTTGGTCAAGCAGCACTAGGAGCGGAAATAGATATACCTACATTAGAGGGAACTGAAAAATTAAAGATACCTGAAGGTACACAAACAGGCTCTACCTTTACTTTAAAAAATCGAGGTATATCCCACCTGAGGGGTGGAGGCAGGGGTAATCAATATGTAACTGTCAAAGTAATGGTTCCTAGACATTTAAATGATGAACAGAAAGCTTTACTCAAGGAGTTTGAAAAAATGACTAGCGGTAAAGAATATCAAGAAGAGAGAAAGGGTTTTTTTGATAAGATGAAAGATGCATTTGGAATGTAGAACTGAAATAAGGAGGCGCCTTTATTAAATGGATTGGATTGAGATAGTTATAGATACTACATCAGAAGGTGTTGATATTGTGTCTCAGATTTTATATGAAGTAGGTGTGCCAGGAGTGGTCATTCAAGATCCAGCTGATATAGAGGCACTTAAATCCCAAGAAGGGATTTGGGATTGTATCGATGACAGTTTACTGACCGTAGTAGATGAGACTGTGCAAGTTAAAGGATATTTACGTGAGGATGATACATTTCATGATAAGTTACAATATATAAAAGATAGACTACAAGATATTTGTGACAATGATGTGGGATTGAATATGGGCTCTTGTGAAATAGCTCTTTCAAGCATTAAAGATGAGGATTGGGCAAACAGTTGGAAAAAGTACTTTAAACCCAAAAAGGTAGGGAATAGGATTGTTGTGAAACCTACGTGGGAGGATTATTTACCCAATGAAGATGAGATAGTGGTGGAGATAGATCCTGGCATGGCATTTGGTACAGGTACTCATGAAACTACTATACTGTGTATGAGGATGTTGGAAAAACATGTAGCGCCTTCATATAGAGTTTTAGATATTGGCTGTGGTTCAGGCATTTTGGCTATTACAAGTGTCTTATTGGGTGCTGAAAGAGCTGTGGCAATAGATATAGATGAAAAGGCAGTTCATATAGCTAGGGAAAACAGTAAACAAAATGGGATTAGCGACAAGATAGATATAATTCACGGTAATCTTTTAGATGATGTAGAAGGACAGTTTGACATAATAGTTGCAAATATAGTGTCTGATGTGATAATAGAACTTTCGCGTAGTGTAGCTCCATTTTTAGATAAGAATGGCTTGTTTATCGTATCAGGTATTATATTGGAGAGGTTAGATGAGGTAAAGGCGGCGTTAAAAGATAATGGATTTCATGAGGTTGAGAGTGTTACTCTAGGAGAATGGGTAGTTGTGGTGAGCAGATGTGCATAGGTTTTTTATAGATAGATCTCATATAAAAAATGATAAATTTTATATATATGGAGACGATGCTAAGCATATAGGTAAGGTTATTCGTCTCAGAACAGGCGATACTATAGAGTTATGCGACTTAGAAGGAACAGATTATATTGGCGTTATATCCCATATAGATAAGGATGTAGTATCGGGAGCAGTAGTTAAGAGCTATCCGTCTATAAGCGAACCAAGTTGTAAAATCACATTGTATCAAGGCTTACCAAAGGGAGATAAGATGGACACTATAATTCAAAAAACTGTAGAGTTGGGTGTATATAGTGTAGTACCGGTTATAACAGAGAGGACAATTGCAAGATTTAAAGAGCCATCTGACATTGAAAAAAAGCTTAGACGCTGGCAACGAATTGCTAAAGAAGCAGCAAAACAGAGTAAAAGAGCTATTATACCATCTGTGAAAGCTCCTATTTCGTTTACTGAAGGAATAAATAGACAGCATGAACTTAAGATATTTTTTTGGGAAGAAGAGAGAGATGTGAGTCTAAAGGAGATACTTGCCTCTACCCATTCCACGGAAGATATAGGGATATTTGTAGGACCTGAAGGAGGTTTTTCGGTTGACGAAGCAGAGTATGCAAAGAAAAAAGAATGGCATATAGCGACTCTAGGTCCTAGAATACTTAGGACAGAAACTGTCAGTATGGCCAGTATATCAGCCATAATGTTTTATTTGGGGGAATGGCAATGAAGATGACTTCAAAGAAGAGAGTAGCTTTTCACACCTTGGGCTGTAAGGTCAATCAATACGATACACATGCCATGATGGAACAATTTATAGATAGTGGCTATGAAATAGTAGATTTTGATGAATATGCTCATATATATATAGTAAATACATGTACTGTCACGAATTTGAGTGATAGAAAATCTAGACAGATGCTTAGAAAAGCACATAGAAGGAACCCAGAAGCAATAGTGGCTGCAGTGGGATGTTATGCTCAAAATGCTGCAGATGTGTTATTTGCCATACCAGGGGTCAAGTTGGTACTTGGCAATAGTGATAGACATAAGATAGTAGATTATATAGAAAAAATAGAAAAGATAGGTGTTCCAATAAATGCTGTATCTAATATTATGGAGGAGCGTTTATTTGAGGAAACACCTATTTCATCATATAGTGAGCGTACGCGGGCAGTTATAAAGATTCAAGAGGGATGTAATCAATTTTGTACTTATTGTATAATACCCTACGCAAGGGGGCCTATAAGGAGTAGGGAACCTGAGTATATAATAGATGAAGTAAAAAGAATCGTTGAAGCAGGATTTAAGGAAATAGTGCTTACAGGTATCCATATTACTTCGTATGGTAAAGATATAAAAGATATAGATCTCATAGATCTCATAAAGTCTATACACAATATAGATGGATTGGAGCGTATACGACTAGGTTCTCTTGAACCCACATATATAGATAAAAGATTTATAGATAATTTTATCTCCCTTCCCAAGTTATGTCCTCATTTTCATATATCTTTGCAGAGTGGTAGTGATAGCACACTAAAGCGTATGGGGAGGAGATATACAACTAATGAATATGGAAAAATTGTGGAGGCACTTAAGAGAGCCAATCAGGATGTAGCTATAACCACGGATGTTATGGTAGGATTTCCTGGTGAGACAGATAGAGAGTTCAAAGAGACATATAAATTTGTAAGAGATATGGAATTTAGCAAAATACATGTATTTAAATATTCTCCCAGGGAAGGTACACCTGCAGCAAAGTTTAAGCATCAGGTACCTTCAGAGGTAAAACAAGAAAGAAGTGATGAGCTCATAACCCTAAGTGATAAGTTGGAACGGCAGTTTATAAATAGATTTTTAGGTAAGGGAAAAAAGGTATTATTTGAGCAGCTTTCCTCTAAGCACAGAGATATGTATGAGGGTTATACAGCTAATTATATTAAAGTGATGGCGAAAAGTGGTATTAATATACAAAACGAGTTATTACCTGTAAAACTAGAGAGGATAGATAATGGAGCTTTGTTTGGGAAAATAAAAGGAAATGATAGAAAAGAAGGTTTTTAAGTTTTTGTATAGAATATGTTAAATATCCGAAGTTTTTTGTGGAGGTGATGACATGGGGGATTGTATATTTTGTAAAATAGCAAATAAAGATGTTTCTTCGAAGATTATATATGAAGATGATACCATACTAGTATTTGAGGATGTAAATCCACAAGCACCTGTACATGTATTGATAATTCCCAAACAACATATACCGTCATTAAACGATATAGATAGTGATGCGGCAGAAATCATATCGCATATATTTATGAAAATACCATCTTTGGCTGAACAATTAGGGGTACAAGATAATGGCTATAGAATAGTTGTGAATTGTGGTACAGATGGTGGCCAATCAGTTGGACATCTTCATTATCATTTATTAGGCGGTAGAACATTAACTTGGCCTCCAGGCTGAGGCATAAAGATAAATCAATATTGACATTCTAAATTTTATTGACATATAATAATATATATATCCCATGATGTGCTATGTCCTGGGGATGGTTAATTTGTCCTAGCGGAGGGAGGGAAGTTAGATGTCAGAAGTAAAGGTTGGAGAAAATGAATCTTTTGAAAATGCTCTAAGGCGTTTTAAACGTCAATGTGCTCGTTCAGGTGTAATGTCTGAAATGAGGAAAAGAGAGCACTACGAAAAGCCTAGTGTTAGACGTAAGAAAAAGTCTGAAGCTGCTCGTAGAAAGCAAAGAAGATATTAAGGAAGTGAATCTATGGATTTAAAAAAACGATTACTGGAAGACTTTAAAATTGCCATGAAGGAAAAGGATAACTTACGAAAGAATACTATAACAATGATAAGAGCTGCTATATTACAGAGAGAAAAAGATGAGCAAATAGAGTTGGATGATGATGGAGTAATTGAAGTTCTATCTAGTGAGCTCAAGAAAAGGGAAGCATCACTCGAAGCAGCTGAAAAGGGTAACCGTCTTGATATGGTTGATGATATAAAGACGGAAATGGCAATAATAAAGGATTACCTTCCTCAGCAATTGACTGAAGATGAGATAGATGACATAGTGGCCAAGACAATTGAAGAGCTTGGTGCTAATGGCATGAAGGACATGGGAAAAGTCATGGGAGTGTTAATGCCTAAATTAAAAGGTAGAGCTGATGGGAAACTTGTAAATCAAATTACAAGGAAACATCTTCAATAATTATAAAAGCCTGGTATACTTCAAAATATACCAGGCTTTTATCTATATATAGATAAAAGTGGTATATTATACCACTTTTTTTCTTCTAGTTTTTAGCGACATTGCATATCTATATATTATCGGGAGGTTGAAGATATGCGAAAAAAAAAGATTGAAGAAGTGAAAGTAAAGATGTCAGATGCATTTGAACTTCCCAAGGAAATAACCCTAAACCTGCCTAAAATTAGTATGATAGGAAATATACAGATGATTATAGAAAATCATAGGGGAATAATTGAATACACCCCAGAGTGTATAAGGGTAAATTCATCCATAGGAATTATAAAGATAGATGGTAAAGATATGAATCTTCGCAATATTGCCAGTGACGACATAATAATATCTGGAACTGTAGAAAAGCTAGAGTATATCTAGCCTTTCATATGGAGTGATAGCCATGTTGATAATGAAGATATGGTATTTCTTTGTAGGATATATAGCAATAGAGATAGAAGGACTTTCTCTAGAGAAATTTATGAATATTACTGTATTAGATGGTATCTATATGTGGGATCTCAAGCGAACCAGTCCTACTACTTTAATAGCTTGCATAGGGATAAAAGATTTTAAACGAATAAGACAGATTCAAAAAAAAGTAAGATGTAGAATTAGCATAGTGGACAAAAGAGGATTACCCTTTGTCATACATAGACTTAAACGGCGTAAAGGTTTTATAACAGGGTTATTTATGTTTTTAGTGCTTATATATGTCATATCATCTTTTATATGGGTAGTTGAAATAGAGGGATTAGAGCACATTGAAGAGGATCTTATAAGGCATAAATTAAATGAACTAGGTATAAATAGGGGTGTATTTAAGGGTACTATAGATGTATCTCATATTGAAAACAGGATGATGATAGAAATTCCAGACATATCATGGATAAGCATAGAACTCAGGGGAACTAAGGCAGTGGTTAGGTTGGTTGAAACAGTAAAACCACCTGATATACTAGATATAGATAAGCCATGTAATATAGTGGCTAGTAAAGCAGGTATAATACATAAGATGATAGTATTGGAAGGATATCCTATAGTAAAAGAAGGAGATATGGTAGAAGCAGGAGAGCTTCTTGTTAGCGGAATAGCTGATTATGCTGATACTACAGGAATTAGGTATGTACATGCTATGGGAAATATATTGGCAAGAACTTGGTATGAAGTAAATGTTGAAACGTGTATAAATGATTTTAGGTATAAAAAGACGGGAAAAATTGTTAAATGTAAATATATAAAACTAGGAGATTATATTATGGACTTTATAGTAGAACCTATTCCCTTTGACAAATATGAAGTGAAGGAGCAAAGTGAATTATTTTTTGGTGAGGGAAAATTTATTCCCTTAGAATTATTAGTTAGAGAATATCATGAACTTGAACCTTTGTCTTATGAGGTTGCAGTCAAGAAAGCTAAAGAGGAAGCCCAAGCATTAGTATCTACACAGATTGAGCAAAGTATCCCTGATGATGGAAAAATTATTGACAAAACCTATAAATACGATATTATAGAAAGAGAAAGAATTAAATGTACTGCATATATTGAAGTATTAGAAGATATAGGAAGGGAAGAAGAGATTATAATTAATCGGGAGGAAATGCCTATTGAAGAGTCTAGTTAGGGAAAGAGATATTGAAATACCGGATATGGAAAGTTCGATTATTTTGTTTGGTAATTTCGATCGAAATATAAAGCTTATAGAGGACGAACTGGATGTAACTATAATAGTTAGAGATACCCATATAAAGATAATTGGAGATGAAGCAAAAGTAGAGTTAGCATATGTGGTAATTAAAAAACTTTTAGATATAATAGATCGCGGTGAACACCTTGATAGAAGGCGTGTACGCTATGCCATATCACTAGTTCTTGAGGGGAGGGAAGATCTAATAGAGGAGCTCGGAACAGAAATTGTATGTATAAGCCACAAGGGCAAACAGGTTAAATGTAAGACATTTGGACAGAAATTATATGTAAATGCCATAAGAGACAATGACATAGTTTTTGGAATCGGTCCTGCTGGGACAGGTAAGACTTATCTTGCTGTGGCTATGGCAGTTGCAGCGTTTAAAGCTAAAGAAGTGAATCGTATAATTTTAACCCGACCGGCTGTTGAAGCTGGCGAAAAATTGGGTTTTCTACCAGGTGATCTACAGAACAAAGTAGATCCATATTTGCGTCCCTTATATGATGCATTGTTTGAACTTCTAGGTCCAGAGACATATCCTAAATTAGTGGATAGTGGCATAATAGAGATAGCGCCGCTTGCATATATGCGGGGTCGTACACTTGATGATTCTTTTGTCATATTGGATGAAGGTCAAAACACTACTCCAGAGCAAATGAAGATGTTTTTAACCCGTCTAGGTGTAGGTTCTAAGGCGGTTATAACTGGGGATATTACTCAAATAGATCTGCCTAAAAATCAAGAATCGGGACTTGTAGATGCAATCCATGTATTAGAGGATATTGAAGGAATTGAATTTATATACCTCACTCATAGAGATATAGTTCGCCATGAACTTGTGATGAAGATAGTAGAGGCATATGATCGATATGATAAAACGAGAGCTAGGTTAGTCCAAGAAGGAGATTAAATATGAGTAGGCCAACTCTAAAGGAAAAAAAGGGGACAGTTTTCAATCCCCTATTTGATTTTTTAAAGAGTAGTATATTTCACGGTGTGCTTATAGGTATAGGCACATATATAATAATATTTGGAATAATGATTTTGGCACTTTCGCCTGAGCAATATGACCTAAATATAGGTGATATAATTGAAGAGCCTATAAAGGCTCCTAGAGATGTAGAAGATAAGCTGCTTACTCAAGAAAAAATAGAGCAGGCAAAGGCTAAGGTACCTTCTGTGTACAGGCTTGATGAACAGATAACTGATGATGCAATAAAAGATATATATAATATGTTTGACTCAATACAGTTAATAAGATATAAAGTAGATGAGTTGCAAAAACAAGCTGCAGAAAAGGCAGCTTCACAGGTAGATGCTGATGGGGAGTCAAATGGAACTGGCAGTCAAACTGAAAGCTCTGCTCAGCTAGATGAGGACATAGACAGTGACATTGAGAAATTTAACAAGCAGGAACTTTTAAATGCCAATTTTTTGGACGAGCTTTCCCAAGAACTTCCCATGCAGTTATCTAAGGAAGATATCATAACTTGTATAGAGGCAGAACATGCAGAGCTTGAGTTGTTGCAGCAAGAATTAATCGATATTGTAGAAGATATACTGGAGCCAGGTATAAAACAAGAGAATATCTATGAGGCACGCAATGCATTGAGGGACAGTGTAAGGAACATTCCAATATCGAATGAGCTTAAAATATTAGGTGGCAATATAGGTGCCAATGTTATTAAACCTAATATGTTGTACGATCATAAGGCGACAGAGGCAGAAAAAGAAAAGACTGCAACAATGGTTGAGCGTGTGATATATAAAAAAGGTCAATATATAGTACAGGCAGGAGAACCTATTACTGAAAATCAGCTAGAGGTATTGAAAGAGTTAGGAATTGTAAAAGATGACACCATAGATATGTCATTTACAGTAGGTATTGGACTTGTAATATTTATAATATTGTTGCTTACAAGCCTGTATTTTGTACATTTTGAGAGGGAACTTGCTAAATCTCCTTTATCTCTTCTCATGGTGAGTGCAATAATATGTCTTGTTTTGTTACTTTCTTATGCAATGTCTCACCTCAACATATATATGGTGCCAACAGCCATGGCAGGAATGCTTCTTGCTATACTTTTAAAACCGGAGCTTGCAGCTATTGTGAATATTTCAATTGCTATTTTAGTTAGTATATTATTGGATAGTAATTTAGGTATAGGCATAATGTCGTTATGTGGTGGCATGATGGGGATCTATATTGTAAAAGGTTCTCAACAAAGAAATGATATTGTATTAGCTGGAATAGGTGCAGGGCTTATAAATTTTTTGTCTATAATAGGTGTAGATTTGATGGGGACAGGGACTATTAGGAGCACATTACAGCCGGCGCTGTGGGGATTCGGTGGAGGTGTTCTATCGGCAATTTTTACCATAGGAACATTACCCATATGGGAAAATCTGTTTAAGATTATAACACCTCTTAAACTTGTAGAGTTATCAAACCCCAATCAGCCTGTGCTCAAAAGATTACTAATAGAGGCACCTGGGACATATCACCATAGTGTGCTTGTAGCAAATTTAGCAGAAAATGCTGCTGATGCCATAGGAGCAAATGATTTATTGGCTCGTGTAGGTGCATATTATCACGATATTGGGAAATTAAAGAGACCATATTTTTTTAAAGAAAACCAATTATCAAATGATAATCCCCATGACAAACTTAATCCTACATTAAGTACACATATAATAACAATGCATACTAAAGATGGAGTAGATATTGCGCAGAAGTATAAGGTACCGGAAAAAATTTGTGATTTTATAAATGAACATCATGGAACAACACCTGTACTATATTTTTATTACAAGGCAAAAGAAATAGACGAAAATATAAAATTAGATGATTTTAGATATTCAGGGCCTAAACCTCAAAGTAAGGAATCGGCAATTGTGATGATGGCAGATACAGTAGAAGCAGCCGTGAGATCCTTATCGGGCCCTACGCCGGCTAAAATAGAAGAATTGATACGTAAGCTAATAGGTGAAAAATTGGAAGATGGGCAATTTGATGAATGTCCAATAACCCTGTCAGACTTAGATGTTATTGCCAAGGCTTTTACTGCAGTAGTTACAGGGATATTTCATGAACGGATAGAGTACCCAGATATAGATTTAAAAGAGGAGAGAGGACATGGCCATTGAAATAATTGATGAGCAAGAAATAATTGATGTAGAAGTCGATTTAATAGATATCATTGAGAAATGTGTAAATGCTGTATTGGCATATGAAGGTATAGATATTGATTGGGAAGTGTGTATAACTTTTGTGGATGATGACACAATAAGGAAGTTAAATAGAGAGTTTAGAGAAATAGATAGTCCTACTGATGTACTTTCATTTCCTATTTTGGATCTTGATAATGATAAGGATTTGAAAGAAGAACAATTTAAGTATGACATAAACCCTGAAACTGGTTGTGTAATGTTAGGAGATATAATTATCTCATTAGAGAGGGCAAAGTTTCAGGGAGAGGAATACGGACATGGTTTACACAGAGAATTAGGTTTTTTAACAGTCCATGGGATGCTGCATCTGCTTGGCTATGATCATGAAAGTGATAAGGACAGACTAGAGATGAGAAAAAAAGAAGAAGATATACTTGAAAGTTTAAATCTGATAAGGGATTAAAATATACTACGAGCTATTTTTTTGATGAACAATTTTTAGGACATTTACTAAGATATTTTCTTTAAGGAATTTTAGGTGAGGAAGTGAAGAGGATATGGCAAGACATAGGTCAGGGTTTGTTGCAATAATAGGCAGACCCAATGTAGGCAAATCTACTATAATGAATGCACTTATAGGTCAAAAGATGGCTATAGTATCTGATAAACCCCAAACTACTCGAAATCAAATACAATGTGTGCTTACACGAGATGACTATCAGATAATATTTATTGACACTCCTGGAATCCATAGGCCTAAGAATGAGTTAGGCAATTATATGATAAAGACAGTAAGAAGTGTATTTGACGATGTTGATGCTATTTTATTTGTAGTGGATATAGCAGATGGAATAGGAGGTGGGGATAGGCGTATTGCCGAGTCGCTTAAAGATGTCAATATACCAGTTATAGTGGTATTAAATAAAATAGATATATCTGAACCATTTCAAGTGGAAGAGGGCATAAAAGAGTTTGAGAATATGGGTATAGCAAAAGAAATAGTGCCTATATCGGCATTGCAGGGCAATAATATCTCAAAACTTGAATCTATTCTTGTAGAATATATGCCTTATGGTCCCCAATATTATCCTCCTGATATGATAACTGATCAGCCGGAGCAATTTATAATATCAGAAATTATAAGAGAGAAAGCCCTGGAATGTCTTCATGATGAGGTACCTCATGGTATTGGCGTTGAAATAACACATATGGAAGAGCGGGATGATAGGCCTCTTGTGGATATAAGGGCAACCATATATTGTGAAAAAAAATCACATAAAGGAATTATAATTGGGAAACAGGGAAGGATGCTACAAAAGATAGGTAGCAAGGCGAGAAAAGATATAGAGAGACTTTTAGGAGTACAGGTCTATCTTGAACTTTGGGTAAAAATAAAGGATGACTGGCGTAATAATATTGGTGTACTGAAAGATTTAGGTTATAAATAACAAATTTTATATCGAATAAACACGAAAACTCTTGGGCAATCTAATATATATAGTAAAATTATGTGTTATATATAGTAGAATTATACGTTTGGGGAGGCAAGTATATGAAAGAATTGATGTGGCGCATATTTGAAAATAGCGGACATATAGAGAGTTATCTTCTCTATAAAGGATTCATAGATTGCCAAGGGGAAAAGAATGAGGAGGCAGATAATGAAGATAGTGCCCATGCAGGGGATAGTCCTAAGGTACTCTAATTTCAAAGAGGCAGATAGAATGCTTACTATTTTGACCCCAGATAGAGGTAAGATACAAGTTCTTGCTAGGGGTTGTAGGAAGCAAAAGAGTAGATTTCTGTCAGCAAGTGAATTATTTAGTTATTGTGACTATATGCTGTTTGAATATAGGGATATATATATATTGACAGGTGCTGATATAAACGATGTATTCTTTGATATTAGAAATGATGTAGAGAGATTTGCATATGGTACCTATATATTGAATCTAACTGAAATATCTGCAAATCCTGAAGAGGGGAGTTATCCCCTCTTCTATCTACTGCTCTATTCTATTACTATGCTTGCATATTCGGATATGTGTCCAGAGGATATAAATAATATATATCAGATGAAATTATCTGATATACTAGGTTATAGACCTAAGCTTGAAAGATGTGTATATTGTGATAGAACTGTATCTGACGTTGATAGGTTTAGCATATATAATGGCGGTGTTGTATGTAAGGACTGTTATGATAGAGAAAAAACTGGTTACAATATACACATGGGCACACTCCAGACTATGAGATATATATTGAATACAGATCTTAATAAACTGAAAAATTTAAAATTTACTCCTCAAGTGAGATCTGAACTTAGTCATCTGATGGAACAATATTTAGCCCAGCGTTTAGAGCGTTATGCAAAAGCAAAGGAGTTTATCGAGAGGCTCAAAGCATGAAACTAAAAAAAATAATAAAAAAAGTTGACCTATACTAAAAAGTTGTATAATATAGAGAAGGTATTGTTTTTGTCATGTTATAAGGTGACGCTGTTGTACAGCTGATAAAATAAATTTTACATAAACAGGAGGCGTGATGTATGTCAAAGAAGTATGTATATCTATTTAGCGAAGGCGACGCTAGTATGCGCAATTTACTTGGCGGTAAAGGTGCAAATTTATGCGAGATGACAAAATTGGGTCTACCAGTCCCACAGGGATTTACGGTAACTACAGAAGCTTGTATTAAGTATTACGAAGATGGTGAAAAAATATCAGATGAGATATTAGAACAGATCTATGAAGCGTTGGAAAAAACCGAAAAATTAGTAGGTAAAAAATTTGGCGATCCAAACAATCCGTTTCTAGTATCAGTTCGTTCAGGTGCTAGAGTATCTATGCCTGGTATGATGGATACTATATTAAACTTAGGTTTAAATGATGAAACAGTCAAAGGGTTAGCAAAGCTTACAAATAATGAGAGATTTGCCTATGACAGTTATCGACGTTTTATCCAGATGTTTTCTGATGTAGTTAAGGGCATTGATAAGAGCAAGTTCGATGAAATATTTGATAGAATAAAAGAACGTGAGGGAGTAATAAATGATGCTGATCTATCTGCAGATGCTCTTAAAGATGTTGTAGAAGAATTTAAAGCACTCTATAAAAAAGAGTTGGGAGAAGAATTTCCTCAAGATCCAAAGAACCAGCTTATTGAAGCTATTGAGGCTGTATTTAGATCGTGGAATAATCCAAGGGCTATCGTATATAGAAGACTCAACGATATACCCGGTGATTGGGGTACGGCAGTAAATGTACAAGCTATGGTATTTGGTAATATGGGAGATGACTCTGGTACAGGCGTAGCATTTACGAGAGATCCTTCTACTGGCGAAAATAGACTTTATGGAGAGTATCTAATGAATGCCCAGGGTGAAGATGTTGTTGCTGGAATACGTACGCCAGAGCCTATATCTAAATTGCAAGAAGTAAAACCTGAGCTCTACAAGCAGTTTGTGGAGATTACTCAAAAATTAGAAGATCACTATCGTGATATGCAGGATATTGAGTTTACGATTGAACGTGGAAAACTATATATATTACAGACAAGAAGCGGAAAGAGGACAGCAACTGCTGCTATCAAAATAGCGGTTGATATGGTTAATGAAGGTAAAATAACGAAAGAAGAGGCATTACTTCGTGTAGAACCAAAACAGTTGGATACATTACTTCACCCTACATTTAATCCAGATGCTTTAAAATCTGCAGAACCTATTGCCAAGGGATTGCCTGCATCACCAGGAGCTGCTACTGGAAGGATATACTTTAGTGCAGAATCTGCAGTAGAAGCAAGTGAAAGAGGCGAGAAGGTAATACTAGTACGAGTAGAAACTTCTCCTGAAGATATAGAGGGTATGCATGTAGCTGAAGGAATACTAACAGGCAGAGGAGGCATGACATCCCATGCGGCTGTTGTTGCACGTGGAATGGGTAGATGTTGTGTTGCTGGATGCCATGATATACAAATAAATGAAGCTGAAAAGTATTTCATTGCCCAGGGAAAGAAATATAAAGAAGGTGACTTTATATCACTAGATGGCAATACAGGCTATGTATATGGTGAGGCCATTGAGACACAGATTCCTACTGTTACAGGAGATTTTGCTACGTTCATGGGATGGGCAGATGAAGTTCGTACCCTTAAAGTAAGGACAAATGCAGATACACCAAGAGATGCAGCACAAGCTGTGGAATTTGGTGCAGAGGGTATTGGACTTTGCAGAACAGAGCATATGTTCTTTGAGGAAGATAGGATACCTGCTATGCGTGAAATGATAGTATCACGGACAGAAGAACAAAGGAGAAAGGCACTTGCAAAACTTTTACCTATACAAAAGGCTGACTTTAAGGGAATATATGAGGCAATGGAAGGCCGACCTGTTACGGTAAGATTACTTGATCCTCCACTACATGAGTTCTTGCCACATAATGAAAAAGATATAAAAGCACTAGCAGATCAGATGGATATGTCTTTTGAAGAACTAAAGGGCATAGTTGATAGCTTACAAGAATTTAATCCAATGCTGGGACATAGAGGATGTCGTCTGGCGGTTACTTATCCTGAAATAGCTGAGATGCAGGCGAGGGCTATAATTGAGGCTGCAATTGAGGTAAATCAAGAGAAAGGCTATAACATAGTACCAGAAATTATGGTTCCTTTAGTTGGAGAGGTAAAAGAACTAGAATATGTAAAGGCTGCCATAGATAAGGCTGCTAAGGCCGTAATGGAAGAAACTGGTGTAGAGATAGAATATCTTGTAGGTACTATGGTAGAGGTACCAAGGGCAGCCCTTACTGCTGATGAGATAGCTAAGGAAGCAGCGTTCTTCTCCTTTGGAACAAATGATATGACACAGATGACATTTGGTTTTTCAAGGGATGACGCAGCCAAGTTCTTGGATGACTATTATGATAAAGGAATATTTGAATTTGATCCATTTTCAAGGATAGATCAAGTAGGTGTAGGTAAGCTTATGGAGACAGCTGTTAAACTAGGTACATCCACAAGACCAGATATTCACCTTGGTATATGTGGTGAACATGGTGGCGATCCAAGTTCAATTGAGTTTTGTCATAAGATAGGACTTGACTATGTATCTTGCTCACCTTTCCGTGTGCCCATTGCAAGACTTGCAGCAGCCCAGGCAGCTATCGTTACTAAGGAAGGGAAGTAATCGACACTTTGATTTTAAGATAGATTACGAGTAGGTGTTGGCTTTTTGCAAGGAAAACGGCAATTATTTGCGGAAACGTCAGTGGTAAGACCTTACCGTTGAAGTGTATATTATATAATGAAGCAACGCTCTGTTTTTCACGGAACAGGGCGTTGTGATTTATAAAACAATGGTATATCAATGCTTTTTTTGGATATGTTTTTCTGAACAACTACTTAAAAAACACATAAATTTTTATCAAGATGAGTTTGAAGAAGGATATAGTCATTATGAAAAAATTCTAGAAGTAATAGAGGATAGTAAAGAGTTCTTTATTACTGGTAAAATCAGTTTCAGTAAAATTGTCATCCAAATTATTAACAGAAATTATGTTTTTTGTTAAAAATATTGCACTGACACTAGAGTAAAAAATGTTCCATTAGCTATGAAGTACGGGCAAAGGTGAAGGAATATTCAAATAAATAAAAGAGCTAATTAGATCAGCTAGAGTCATACTTATTTAGAAGTATGGCTCATTTCTTATGTAGCTATTAAATTAATAATATTTTTAAAGAATAAGAAGGATAAAAGGGAATCTATGTTGTATATATAAATAGAAGCTAATATGATATTTGTAGGTTTAATTATATATATAAGTGTTATATATGATATACAGGGGTTTGTTAAATATATTATGTTTAGGTGATGATATGCTAAGGGAAGATATAGAAGGCTTAGAGGAGAAATATCTATCAAGTTATGCCCAATTGAGCAGTCAAACAAGAGGAAGGACTTTTCCTCAAGATAGATGTACCATTCGGACAGAATTTCAGCGAGATAGAGATAGAATAATTCATTGCAAGTCTTTTAGGAGGCTCAAGCATAAGACACAGGTTTTCATTGCACCTGAAGGAGATCATTACCGAACACGATTAACACATACCCTTGAAGTATCTCAAGTAGCAAGAACAATAGCTCGTGCCCTTAGACTTAATGAAGACTTGACGGAGGCAATAGCTTTAGGACACGATTTAGGGCATACACCTTTTGGACATGCAGGAGAAACAATTTTAAATGAACTTAAGACAGATGGGTTTAGACATAATGAGCATAGTTTGCGCGTTGTAGATATTTTAGAAGGTGGAGATGGTCTAAACCTTACATGGGAGACTCGTGATGGTGTTCTCAATCACATAAAAGAGAAGACCCCGTATACCCTAGAAGGACAAGTGGTTAATATAAGTGATCGAATAGCTTACATCAATCATGATATTGATGATGCTATTAGAGCAGGGATTATAAAAATAGATGACTTACCTAAAGACTGTGTAGATATATTAGGGGAGACCCATGGAAGGAGAATTCATAATATGGTAGTTGATGTAGTATACAATAGTACGAATAAGCCTTATGTGAAGATGGGTGAAGAAGTTGAAAAGGCAACTGAAAAATTACGTGTATTTATGTTTGATAGGGTATATATGAATAGAGCTGCAAAGAAAGAAGAAAAAAAGGCAATGCATATAATAGAGGGATTATTCAATTATTTTATTAAACACGTTGATGATTTGCCAGATGAGTATCTATGTTTTATAGATATATATGGTAAAGAACAAGTAGTATGTGATTATATAGCAGGTATGACTGATAGATATGCTATAAGATTATATGAAGAAATTTTTGTTCCTGGTTTTCATGTATTTTAAAAATATGGTTTTTATAGTTTTATATAATCTCAAAAAATGATTAGATGGATTAAAGTTGTCAATTTTTTATAGTTTTGAATTTAATTTATTTTAATTGATAGGGAAGCCTATATAAAGAAGGGAAAAAGACATTGCATGTCGAAATATGATATATTGTGGCTAAATTTGTTTTCCAGAGATAAAAACAAAAAACAATCTACGAAATGAAGGAGGAAAATAGAACAATCTGTCGAATTGATATATTACGGGTAAAAGTCAGGTGAGAATATGGCTAAATTTATTCCCGAGGATTTTATAGAAGAAGTTCGAATGCAAAATGATATAGTGGATGTTGTATCCGAATATTTAGTATTAAAACCTAGTGGAAAAGGTTTTTTTGCGTTATGTCCTTTCCATAGTGAGAAGACTGCATCTTTCCATGTGTATCCAGAAAAACAGATATATCATTGCTTTGGTTGTGGTATAGGAGGCAATGTTTTTTCATTTATAATGGCAATAGAAAATATTGGATTTGTGGATGCCGTTAAAATGCTAGCAGAAAGAGTAGGTTTACATATACCAGAGACATATGATTCTTCTAAATATGATGAAATAAGGGCATATAATGAAAATTTATATAATATAAATACTCAAGCAGCTAGATATTATCATAAGATACTTATGTCTAAGGAAGGGCAATCAGCTCTTAAATACCTCAAATCTAGAGGTTTAGACATGAGGACTATAAAGGTATTTGGTCTAGGTTTTGCCCCTGAAGGTTGGGATAATATAAAAAATCATCTTATTGCTCAAGGTTTTGAGGAGGAATTACTTATAGAGTCTGGTATTATTGTTGAAAAAGATGGGAATGTATACGATAGATTTAGAAATCGTATAATGTTTCCTATAATCAATCAAAGTGGTTATGTAGTGGGTTTTGGCGGTAGAGTAATGGATGATAGTTTACCCAAATATTTAAATACATCTGAAAGTCCTGTGTTTAACAAGAGCAGGGTATTGTTTGGACTTAATATTGCTAAGAAGAAACGTCCTCTTACCAACATTATAATAGTAGAAGGCTATATGGATGTTATTTCGCTATATAGATATGGTTATCATAATGTAGTAGCTTCATTGGGTACAGCTTTGACCTCGGAACAAGCAAGTTTAATAAGGAGATACGCCGGAGAGGCTATTATAGCCTATGATGGAGATACAGCAGGTCAGCAGGCAACTTTGAGAGGTATTGAAGTTTTGACAAAGGCAGGATGTGATGTTAAGGTAGCAAAATTTCCTGATGGTTTAGATCCAGATGATGTTCTAAAGGAATATGGTAAGGACTATTTTGACAAACTACTTGATAGAGCTGTATCTGCCGTAGATTTTAAACTTGATATATTGAGGCAGGATTTTGACCTTACTTCTGAGGAGGGAAGGGTAGAATATGCCACCGAGGCAGCTAAGATATTAGCTGAAGTTGACAATATCTTAAAGCGTGACGTCCATATAAGACGTATGGAAGAAATTACAGGATTTAAAGCAGAACTTATATATAGGCAAATTGCTATGATAAAATCGAAAAATAATAAAACAAGTGTAAAGAGAAACGATATTGGCAACAATAGGCATATTAGTGTAGCTATAAGTGGTAAAATAGAATCTTCTCAAATAGCAGCTGAAAGAGGTCTTATAAATTTAATGGCGCAAAATGAGAGTATAGCTAGGGAAGTACTGGATAGACTAGGGAAATACAGGTTTCAATTGGATATACATCAGGAAATTGTTGATATAATTGAAAGGATATTAAAGACCAATAAAGAGCTGAATATAGCGCAGATATTTAACTATGTACATGATGGAAAAAAGATTCAGCAGATGGTTGAGATATTTAACATCCAAAATGAGTATGATAATATGAGTAAATATATAGATGACTGTATAAATCAATTGGAGGAATATAGGTTAAAAAATGAACTAAAAGACATCCAGACTAGAATTGCAGAAATGGAGAAAGAAAATTCTTATGATGTGGAAGAGCATCGATTATTATTGCAAAAAGCCCAAGAATTGAGTAGAAGAATTTTGGTCCTTGAAAGGGAAAGGAGGGGATAGCCCTATGAAAAATGAGGAGATGAAAAAAAATAAGGTTAAAGAACTAATTGAAACAGGAAAGCAAAAAGGTGTTTTGACCTATAAAGAAATTATGGACATGCTGGAAGATGTTGACTTAGAACCAGATCAAATAGAGAAGATATATGAAGCATTAGAGGCACTAGACATAGATGTAATTGATGACGATGCTTTA
>DGES01000009.1:0-959 GCA_002386065.1 Firmicutes bacterium UBA3920 | reverse complement strand
GATGTATTTAAAAGAAATTGGGAAGGTGCCACTACTTACAGCAGAAGAAGAAGTAGAATTAGCTAAGAGGATGGAACAAGGTGATGAGGAGGCGAAAAAACAACTCATCGAAGCTAATTTGAGATTAGTTGTGAGTATTGCTAAACGATATGTAGGTAGGGGCATGCTGTTCTTAGATTTGATACAAGAGGGTAATCTCGGGCTTATAAAGGCTGTAGAGAAGTTTGACTATAGAAAAGGTTATAAGTTTAGCACATATGCTACGTGGTGGATACGACAGGCTATAACTAGGGCAATTGCCGATCAGGCAAGGACCATTCGTATTCCCGTGCATATGGTTGAAACTATAAATAAGATGGTGAGAGTTTCGAGGCAATTGGTACAGGAGAAGGGCCGCGATCCATTGCCTGAGGAGATAGCAGAAGAAATGGGAATAACAGAAGAGAAAGTAAGGGAGATTATGAAGATCGCTCAAGATCCTGTATCTCTGGAGACACCCATTGGTGAAGAGGAAGATAGTCATTTAGGAGATTTCATACCAGACGAAGAGGCGTTAGCTCCAGCTGATGCGGCGGCATATATACTTCTCAAAGAGCAACTTGTAGATGTTTTAGATACTTTGACACCGAGGGAAGAAAAGGTGCTTAGACTTAGATTCGGTCTAGATGATGGTAGGGCTAGGACATTGGAAGAAGTAGGAAAAGAATTTGATGTTACAAGGGAGCGTATAAGGCAGATAGAGGCCAAAGCATTGAGGAAATTGAGACATCCAAGTAGAAGTAAAAAACTCAAGGATTATCTTGATTAAAAAACAAGTGCATACAACAAAAAAAGGGGCTGTTGCAAAATCTATAGATTTTGCAAACGCCCCCTTTTTTTTTTTTTTCACTTTTTTTTTTATTAAGATAAACCTTTAGTTTTTTTCTTTTTCTTGGGTGTTTTCATTTCCTCCATGCTTT
>DGES01000130.1:7225-7409 GCA_002386065.1 Firmicutes bacterium UBA3920 | reverse complement strand
TCTTCGTCTTTCCTTTCATCTACTAAATGAATTTTTAGTCCAGTATTTAAAAAAGCTAGTTCTCTAAGCCGTTTTGAAATTGTCTCCATATTAAAGTCTACATCATCGAATATCCTGTCATCCGGTAAAAACCTTACTAGGGTTCCTGTCTCCTTGGTAGTACCTACAACTTCAAGATCTGTAA
>DGES01000130.1:6040-6987 GCA_002386065.1 Firmicutes bacterium UBA3920 | reverse complement strand
ACCATCCCTCTTAATCTCTATCTCTAACCATCGAGACAAGGCATTCACTACCGCTGCCCCCACTCCATGCAATCCTCCAGAATAGCTATAATTGTCACTATTAAACTTCCCCCCAGCATGAAGCTTTGTGAATACCACCTGTACTCCTGGTATCTTCATAGTATCATGAATATCAACGGGGATTCCCCTTCCATCATCCTTTACCATTATGCTGCCATCTTTCAAAATTACAACTTCTATTTTAGAAGCAAATCCATTGGCTGCCTCATCTATTGCGTTATCTACAACTTCCCATAATAGGTGATGTAAACCTCGAGGACCTGTAGAACCAATATACATACCTGGACGCATACGTACAGCTTCTAATCCTTCTAATACATGAATATCTTTTGCTTCATAAGCTCTGTCCATATAAATCCCCCTAACTATAGAACGTATGTTCTTAATGTTCTTTCTTTTCTATTATATAGATAATACCTTGCTTTCGTCAACTATCCATAATAGTTTAAATATTTTAACCCTCTTTGCAATAGTTGTTCCATCTTCCACAAGTAGCAATAATTCACAGGTACCTTATTCAATCTAACATTAAAAGACTCTTCCCTGATAGAACTCTACCAAAGAAGAGTGCTTATTGCACATGTATTATATTCTTCATTGCCATCTTAAACCTTTGGGATAGTGATTTTTAAGTATATCATTACTGAGCTTTCCCCAACCAATTGAATATCCATCCACCTCTACTAAATACCAACCCTTTTGATCTTGTACGCTAATGGTCTCTCCCTGCAAATATGCAATAATCTCACGTGAATCCCTGTCAAAACTAATATTATATCTGACATCTTCACTACTCAAAGATAGGGCCAGGGCATGGGAAGGTTCAAACCTACCTCGCTTTATTGTTCCTAGATGCCATCCAAGACGAAGTACCTTTAACTTATCTA
>DGES01000130.1:4506-5771 GCA_002386065.1 Firmicutes bacterium UBA3920 | reverse complement strand
ATTCCTCTGTAAATCGCAAATAATCCTTTAAAAGCTTTGAATCAGTTATACCCTCTGCATATTTGAGTTTAATTGCTCCTTCTCCCTCCACCTTTCTCAACATGGCTATATAGTGTCCTTCTCCCCTAACCTTATGGGGCCAAATTCGAATTGTCTTGTCTATAGTTTCCATGTGCTCCACAGCCCAATTGGGACAGCCCTTGCTAAAACCTTCATATAGTTTAATGTCTTCTAGTTCGAAATTTGGATTTAGCTTTAAAAATTGACTCACCACTCCCTCATTTTCCTCTGGCGAAAATGTACATGTAGAATATATAAGCCTACCACCTGGTTTTAACATATCTTTGGCGTAATCCAATATATCTAATTGTCGCTCCCTACATCTATCTACATTCTCTGTTTTCCATTCCAGACAAGCCTCAGGATTTTTACGAAACATACCTTCACCAGAACATGGAGCATCCACTAAGACTCTATCAAAGTAGTTTGGAAATCTCTGTGCCAGATGAGCAGGCGTCTCATTCGTCACAACTGCATTTCTTATACCCATCCGCTCTATATTTTGGGAGAGAATCTTAGCACGGGTTGCATGTATCTCATTTGCAAGTAAAAGTCCTTCACCCTTCAACTTTGTAGCTATATGTGTAGCCTTACCTCCTGGAGCAGCACAGAGATCTAAAATTTTTTCTCCTGGCTTTGGATCTACTACTTCACCAACCGCCATAGCACTTGGCTCTTGTATATAATAAAGACCTGCCTCATGATACGGATGCTTACCAGGTTGATCCTCTAGCCCATAGTAAAAACCATCTATAGTCCATGGAATATTCTCTAATATAAATGGAGATATTTCCAAAAATTCTTCTACTGATATTTTAAGAGGATTAACCCTAAGTCCTTGGGTTTTTCCCTCATAATAGCTATTTAAAAAATCAAAGTATTCATTGCCCAATAAGTCCTTCATCTTTTTCAAAAATTCTTCTGGTAAAAAGTACATATTAAATCACCCCAAATCATGCTGCTTATCGTAGTATTATATATCATTTTTCTCCCTTTATAAATAATTCTACTTCATATAATTTTCTTATATTATTTTAACACTTTTACTTGCTAAGATCTCATAAACAACTATTTTTTTAACCATTTATCTCATTTAACTTTTTTTATATTGGGTATATGATAAGTATAGACCTTATGTTTTTGTATTTTGCAAAATACTTGTGACAATACAGGTGTATTGACATGTATGTACAAAAATGTTATAC
>DGES01000130.1:1129-4331 GCA_002386065.1 Firmicutes bacterium UBA3920 | reverse complement strand
GTATGTACAAAAATGTTATACTCACCGTGATATTAAAAAGGAGGCACAACCAATCATGTCTCAATATAAATTGCTAGAAGCCATAGATAAAAGAAAACAAGAAAAAGGCTTTCTCATACTTGCCCATTATTATGTGGATAGTACCATTCAGCAAATTGCAGATTTTGTAGGAGATTCACTTTTTTTAAATAAAATGGCTTCTATACAAAAAGAGCAAAATATTTTATTTTGCGGAGTTAAATTTATGGGGGAAAGTGCAAAACTTTTAAATCCTAATAAAAAAATTATAATGCCGGATATCACAGCAGATTGTCCAATGGTTCACATGATTGAAACAGATGAAATAAAAAAGGTAAAAAGCAACTATGATGATCTGGCAATTGTCTGTTATATCAATTCTACATTAGAAACTAAAGCTTTCTCAGATGTATGCGTAACTGCATCTAATGCAGTTAAAGTTATCAGACAATTAGAACAAAAGAATATATTTTTTATTCCTGATAAAAACTTAGGTCGCTATATCCAAAGCCAAATACCCGATAAACATTTCATCTTCAGCAATGGCTTTTGCCCTGTTCATTCACGCATTACAATAGAAAAAATCAATACATTAAGAAAAAAAATACCCAATGCCGAAATACTTGCACATCCTGAATGTCCCTTTAATATTCTGAAAATAGCCGATTACATAGGAGGTACATCAGGGATTATCGACTATGTAAATAAAAGCAAAGGCAAGCAATTCATCATATGCACTGAAATGGGTATATTGTATAAATTAAAACAAGAAAATCCTGATAAAGACTTCTATTTCATAGAAGAGAAACCAATTTGTCATAATATGAAAAAAATAAATCTACAAAAAGTGTATAATGCCATGTATAATTTAAAACCCGAGATACATATAGATAAAAATTTAGCAAAAAATGCAAAAAAATCTTTAGACAATATGTATACATTGTCAGAAATATAAATATATAGAAAGGATAGAGTAAATTATGTTAAATAACACTATGATGAATATTAGAATAGACAAACACCTATTAGATGCTCTTAGAGAAGACATCACAAACGAAGATATTAGTACTAATGCAATTATACGAGAAAAAAAAGATGGTAAAGCAAATCTATTATGTAAGGAAAATGGCATCCTAGCAGGTATTCAAGTATTTAAGAGAGTATTTGAGCTGTTAGGAGAAATTCATTTTCAAACGAAATTTAAAGACGGCGATGCTATTAAAAAAGGAGATATAATAGCTACATTGGCAGGAGATCTTAGGATAATTATGTCAGGAGAGCGCACAGCTCTTAATTATTTGCAGCATATGAGCGGCATTGCAACTTATACTAATGAATTTGTCAACATTCTAGAAGGAAGTGGTGTAAAACTATTAGACACCCGAAAGACCACCCCCAACATGCGAATCTTTGAAAAATATGCCGTAAAAGTAGGTGGTGGAATTAATCATAGATTTAATCTATCTGATGGAATTCTACTAAAAGATAACCATATAAAGGCAGCAGGTGGAGTGAAAAAAGCCATAGAGCTAGTCAGAGAATATACTCCCTTTGCGAGGAATATTGAAGTCGAAGTAGAAAATATCCCAATGGTTAAAGAGGCGCTAGAAGCCGGCGCGGATATTATAATGTTAGATAATATGGATATTGAAAGCATAAAACAGGCAGTAAAAATAATAGATAAAAGGGCAATAATAGAGTGTTCTGGCAACATTACTAAAGGTGAGCTCTATGAAATCTCAAATACCGGCGTTGACTATGTATCTGCCGGAGTTATTACCCATTCGGCTCCTCCACTGGATTTTTCTTTAAATTTAAATCAGCAATAATTGCTTTTTTAATGTTTTCAATATATATAGGGATCTAGTAATTGTTCTGTAAAGAAGATGCCATCCTATTTAAAATGTATTTACAAAATAAAAAATAAATAACATAAGGATGACATCTTCTATATATAGAATAAAATATTTAATGTTAATGAGTGCAGGAGTTAATTTATAATTTTATAACTAGAACCATAACTCTCTTTTTGCTGTTATATTTAAATTATACAACTAAATTAATTATGTTTTTTCTTTTGTTGTATGAAAACCTTACACGATTCTAAATCAGGAGAATTTGCAGTAAATTCAATTTGTCCTTCTTCTGTAGTTGACTGGATAATCACAAGAGCTCTCCCTTTATAGGCTTTTCTTTGATTTGTTTTATACAATTCATTACTACATAAATCTCCATTATCAACACCAATTATCTTACCACATCCATTGATATGAAATGTTATATCATTATCAGCGTAGGGAACTAACACACCTCTATCATCAACAACCATAACTTCAATATGAACTACATCCCTACCATTTGCCATAATCTCTTTCGTATCTGGTTTCAATTCAATCCTAGCAGGCTCACCAGCCGTATGCAATTCATGAACACACACCTTTTCACCTGCTAACTTGCCTACTGCTTTAACATGTCCCTCTTCATAAGGTACATACCATATCATCATGTGATCTGGAAAATCTGCCAAATATTTGGTCCCCTTCGAAACACCATTTACAAACAATTCTACCTCTTCACAGTTTGTAAAAGTTATAAATCGAACAATATCATTTTTAAAATAGGGGAATGTCCAATGAGAGGCAATCTTTGGCCAATTCCAGTGAAGTTTTTCAGGATTAGTTTCCATTCTATCATCAAATACAGCTATATGAACCATTGGAGACTTTGACCATACACTTTTAAAGAAATAAGCTCGAGGCTTTAAAAAACCACAGGTATCTATTATCCCTGCACTCCATCCTTTACTAGGCCATGGTTCGGCCTCACCTAAATAATCTATTCCAGACCATAAAAATTGACCTATTACATAATTCTTTTCCATAACATCAAACCATGGATTTTTATCATCAAATGCCTTTATATCATATATGGTTCCTCTAAAAAAGGTGAATGTTTCCGAACCTAAAATTATTATCTCTGGGTTTTCCCTTCTGTAGAGTTCATAAAATGGCTCATGATAATTACAACTAAGAACATCCATCTCCTTTGCCATTTTAGTAACTATTTTTACTTTATCTTCAACGCTTCCCTCTCTTTCTGGAGCAAGAGCACATGTAACAGGCCTAGTAGGTTCCTTTGTATGTACATAATTTACCAGTTTTTTGAGGGTTTTTATCATACGTTC
>DGES01000130.1:660-940 GCA_002386065.1 Firmicutes bacterium UBA3920 | reverse complement strand
TCACACATATCTAAAAGCTCCGATGCTGGTGGATTATGGCTAGTTCTTATGGCGTTACATCCTATACTCTTTAGCTTCTCAAGTCTTCTTTCAAGTACTCTTTCTGGAACTGCAACGCCAACACACCCTGCGTCATCGTGAATATTAACTCCCTTCATTTTAACTGTCTTACCATTTAGCATAAATCCTTTATCCTTATCAAGTTTAATCTCTCGTATTCCAAAAGGAGTTACAGTCGAATCTATGACCTTATCATCTACAATAAGAATACTATGAAGAT
>DGES01000130.1:0-351 GCA_002386065.1 Firmicutes bacterium UBA3920 | reverse complement strand
AGTTTATCAGTAATTACAATCCATGTATGTCGGTATATACCAGAACCAGGATACCACCGTGAATTTGGTTCTTCAGAGTTGTCAACACGTACAGCTATTACATTATTACCTATTTTAAGATAAGGAGTTAAATCATAATAAAAACTTATATATCCATATGGTCTATTCCCAAGATGCACCCCATTAATCCACACATCACTATTCATATAAACTCCATCAAATTCTATAGTCACAATCTTATCTCTATATTCCTCTGAAATATTAAAATGTTTTCGATACCATCCGATTCCCCTTGGCAAAAAAGCACCACTTCGTCCACTTGGATTGTTTTTATTAAAAGGCCCTTCAATA
>DGES01000038.1:677-3436 GCA_002386065.1 Firmicutes bacterium UBA3920 | reverse complement strand
TATCATTTTTAGGTGGACATACTTTGAATGAACTTATAAAAACAGAACAGATGGCAACGGAGTATGCATTACTTAAGGCTAAAAGATTAAATAGGACTATAACATTGCCTGAGGTAAACGAATTCACAATAGGTCAGCTGCTTTACTTTCTTGAGTTGGAAACGGCGTTTATGGGTGAGCTTCTAAATATAAATGCATTTGACCAACCAGGAGTAGAAGAAGGCAAAAATGCCACATATGCAATATTAGGAAGACCAGGTTATGAAGATAAAAAAGAAGAGTTAAACAGCAGACCAGAAAAGAAAGAACAGTATATAATATAAGTATTTAAGAATAAAAGGATCCAAAGCGGGTTATTTTGTTTTGGATCCTTTTATTATCAAAATCTGATAATAAAAGAGAAAATTTGATTTTTTAAGAGGATATATGTCTTTTATATAGAAGAATATTTTTAGGAAAATGACAAGGAATTTGTAATTGGCATAGTATTACATATAGTTATATATAATAGATAAAGAGACAAGAAAGTATGACAGATTTAAATAGCTCACAGATAATATATAAAAATTTAAAGGAAGTGAAAAAGTATGAAAAGATTGGCTATCTTTATGATCTTTATTTTACTTTTGTCTGGATGTGCTTCTAAAGATATACCACCTGAAGATACTGATAATGAGAATATTGTGGAGATAGAATCTATAGTGGTGGATGAGGAAAAGTTTGAAGAAAAAGAGGAAGAGGTACCTTATGCGCCAGTAGCGGTGATGATTGAAAATTCTACAGCAGCACGGCCTCAGTCAGGATTACAAGATGCAGACGTAGTGTATGAAGTATATGTTGAAGGGGGTATTACCCGATTTTTAGCTATATTTAATTCAAACTATCCTGAAGTTGCAGGACCTGTCAGGAGTGTACGCCACTATTACTTGGATATTGCCCAGGAATGGGATGCATATCTTGTTCATTATGGAGGTTCTCCTTTAGCTAAAGCGCAGTTTGACAAGGTACCAATTAAGCGAATAGATGGTATGATAGACACACATCGATTTTGGAGAGATAGTTCACGTAAGTCACCTCACAATGCATATATAGATATTACAAAATGTAGAGATTTAATAGATTTTGAACAAAATAGACGTCAAATAAAGTTTTCCGAAGCTCCACAAGCTATAGGGCAGACATGTAGTACTGTCGCTATACCCTATACTTCCAAATCATATAAAGTAGAGTATAAATATGATGATGAATCAGGGAAAAATATGCGTTTTACATCTGGAGATCCATTTATTGATAGAGAAAGTGGGGAACAGATATCCGTCGATAATATAGTAATACAATATGCAAGGCATGAGAGGACAGAAAACGGAGTGGGATATAAAGAGATAGAATTATATGGTTCAGGTAGAGCTCAATATTTTATAGGAGGACAATTTTTTGAGGGTAGTTGGGAAAGGTCTGATGCACAGAGTCCTACTAAGTTTTTAGATGAGAAAGGGCAAGAGATAGAATTTTTGCCAGGGAATATTTGGATCCATATTGTACCTACTAATATGAGTGTAACTGCGGAATAAAAATGAGAGGAATAGCTGTGGTTCTTTTGGTTATAATTATTGTCTAATTGGTTAGGGGGGAGTGTCAATTCATGAAAAAAGTTATGTATATTGTCATTTTGATAATATTAATGGTCAACTCGACAGCCTGTAAAGCATTTAAAAAATTGGATGTGAGTAAGTTAGAAAAATCTACATATGATGTTTCTCAACAGAGTAAAGATGTGGCACTTTCTATAAAAGAAGAGAACATAGTCAAAAATACAGAAAGTATAACGTTGATATATACCAATTTTTCTGATAAAGAATATATTTACGGAAAAGAACCACATCTTGAAATAGAGGTTGATGATATATGGTATGTGGTGCCGACTTTGGAAACTGCCGCATGGGATGAAATGGCATATATATTATCGCCAAATGATATTCGGGAAGATGTATTTCCCATAAAGGAATATTATGGTGAGTTAAATGAGGGAAGCTATAGAATTGTAAAGACATTATACTCAGATGGTGAATCTATATTTGTTCTTGGAGAGTTTAAGATAAAAAGATGATATTTTAAATGAAAGGTTTAATAGTGTATATGGAAATTATAGATTTCAATGCTACAGAATTAACAAATTTCTATGGTTTGTGTGATAAAAAACATGCGTAACCTTAAACTTATTAAGATTAATTATTTTGGGAGTCTATGTTTATGTGTTATAGAAATGCGGTAAAATTTGACACGACACTTAACTAAAGCTATAATATTCACATAAAACGATGAGTATTGTTTTATGTGGAGGTGAATATACTGCAAAAAATAGATGCATACCTAGAGGACATTTTAGCACTAACAGACATTTCAAGAAGCTGCGTACCACTCTTGCGGGAACTTATAGAAAGTAAAAACAAAGATGGCTACATATTTGTAAACTCTGCTCTTAAAAGGCTTCTTTCTAAAAAACTAGATATGGCGATTGGCAGTATTGAGAATACAATAACTAAATTTGTAGACAAGGGAATTCTTATTAGAGTTGATAGAGGGATGTATATTGCTAATAAAGATATAGTTGATTTTACTGTGCTAAAGGAGCATGATGATATAAAAATTACTATCTATTATTCAGATAACGGAAGAAATATTAAATCTATGAAAACAACAAAGGAACAACAAAAAGAGGTGGCTTTATATGACGATAGAACAAAAGAAAAATAATCAAA
>DGES01000038.1:0-590 GCA_002386065.1 Firmicutes bacterium UBA3920 | reverse complement strand
TTTTTACGAAAGGCGTCAGGTTACCAGTTTTATAACATCAGCCCGTTTACGTTTGATAGTTTGTTATCAGATTCTGAACATATCGAAGAAAACTTTAGGAGTTATCTTGCAGGGTACTCTGAAAATGTACAAGATATTTTAGAACATTTTGATTTTGATAAGGAAATTACAAAGCTTGCAGAGAACGATATGTTATTTTTAGTTATCCAAGAGTTTAATAAAAAAGAAGCCTATATGGGAGCAGATGTTATCTCAAGTGTTGACATGGGATATATCTTCGAAGAGCTAATAAGACGTTTTTCAGAGTCTTATAACGAACATGCAGGGGCTCACTTTACTAGCAGAGACATAATATACCTTATGACAGACTTATTGATAGCAGAAGATAAAGAAGAATTGGCTGAAGAAGGTATTTATAAGACAGTTTATGATCAAGCGATGGGAACTAGTCAGATGCTTGCCTGTATGGAGGAGAGGCTGAAAGAGCTAGATGCAAAAGCAGATGTTCTCCTCTATGGACAAGAGGTGAACCCTGAAACCTATGCTATAGCTAAAGCTGACATGCTGATTAAAGGCGGGAATGCTAGCAA
>DGES01000125.1 GCA_002386065.1 Firmicutes bacterium UBA3920 | reverse complement strand
TATCTTCATCTTCCGTTTGTATATATTCAGGATCTAGTCCATATTGTCTTATCATATCCACAGCTTCTTTAATAGTATTTACAAATAATCGTAGATCTTTGTTCATCCTTATATGCCTTTTCCTTTTTCCCTTTGTCTTTATCTCTTCCCTAGTTATTAAACGGCTAACCAAATCATCTGTAGCCTTTACATTTAAACTATCAGATATTATCTTGTCCAATACTCGAATTTGCATCTCTCCATCAGGAAGTCGTAAAAGTGCCCGGGCATGCCTTTCTGTTAAATTGTTATTTACAATAATTTCTTTCACATCATCTGATAATCGTAAAAGCCTCAATTTGTTTGCAATGGTTGATTGGCTCTTTCCAATTCTCTTTGCTAATTCCTCTTGAGTAAATCCATGATCCTTTATCAGACTCTCATATCCCTTCGCCTCTTCAATAAAATGCAAATTTTCACGCTGTAGATTCTCAATCATAGCCAATATGGCAGAGTCTTCGTCAAGACTATCTAATATGATGGCAGATATACTTTTAGCTCCCAGCATCTTAGTTGCCCTCAATCGCCTCTCTCCGGCGATCAATTCATAGTTTCCCGAACCTATTTTTCTAACTGTAATGGGATGTATAAGACCGTATTCAGCTATCGACTGGGAAAGCTCTTCTAGGGACTTCATAGAAAAATTTTTCCTCGGTTGATAGGGATTAGGTTTTATAAGATCTATAGGTATTTCTTCTACGTGTACTTGAGATTTTTTCTTGTTTTGTGTTGCATCACCCATGTCTTTAAACCATATCATATAATCACCTCCTATCCTATCATAATGAGAACATTATAAGGCATTATATCTAGTACAAAGATGTGAGGTTTATATAATATACACTATTTCTTCAACAAATTTTGGAATATACACAATCTATATATGTAAAATTCTATATATTTTTGAAAATCCCTTCTTTTTGGGGGATATTTTTTATTATATTTAAATAACTTCGTTATACGATTGTTTACTCTCTTTTTCTCTTTTTTATGTTTTTATTATACAAAAAAATCACCTATAAAGGTGATTTTTTTGGTTTTCCTGAACGCCTTGGATATCTACTGTCGGTTTTTGTCGTTTTGTCTATCTTTAAAATCATATGTGTCTTATTCGAATTTAAAATTTCCATTTCTTCCACATCAATAAGCTCTGCACCTAAAACTTCCATAGCCCTTTGAGCCTTATCTATCTCTCTATATACATTTGGTCCCTTATATGATATAAAACATCCTCCAACTTTTAGAAAAGGAATAGCATATTCTAATAAAACTGGTAAGGGAGCCACTGCCCTTGACACAACTACATCATATTTTTCCCTATATTTAATATCCCGGGCAATATCTTCTGCCCTTCCATGGATCGCCTCTATCCTTTCGAGGTTTAATGTATCTATTACTTCGTCCAAAAATTCTACCTTCTTTTTTTGACTATCCAATAATGTCATATGTTTATTGGGATAATAGATTTTAATGGGGATCCCCGGAAATCCTGCACCAGTGCCAATATCCATAATTTCCTGTGCACTCTCTAAAATGGGCATACCCACTATAGATAGTGAGTCCAAAAAGTGCTCTACAATTATCTCATCTATATCAGTTATACGAGTTAAATTCATAAATTGATTGTAGTGGAGAAGTATTTGTGTGTATTTTTTGAACATATCCAATTGTCTTTCATCTAATGGTAGAACTCCCAGTTTTTTAAGTCCTTCATTCAATACTTTCATTTGTATTACTACCCCTCCGCATCTTTTCCATGTAGACCAAAAGGACAGATATATCAGCAGGAGAAACCCCTGATATACGTGAAGCTTGTCCTATAGACCTTGGTCTTATCTTATCTAATTTTTGCTGTGCTTCTATTCTAAGTCCTGGTATTTCACTATATGAAATATCTTCTGGAAGAAGCTTGTTCTCCATCTTCTTGAACTGCCTTGCCTGTTTTATCTGCTTATCTATATACCCCTTATACTTTATCATCACTTGTACCTGTTCTTTTTCTTGTCTATTTAATTCCGATACTCTTCCCTCTAGCACCTCTAGATCTTCATATGTTATCTCCGGCCTCTTTAATAGATCATATAATGAAACACCACTCTTTATAGCGGCACTCCCCTTCTTTTCCAAATATTCTATCACCTCATCAGTAGGTGATAAGAATACATTTTTTAGACGTCTTATCTCCTTTTCTACATTTTCCTTCTTTTTCATGTAAAAATCATATCGTCTTTGAGAGACCAATCCTATCTTATATCCTATCTCCGTCAATCTCATATCTGCATTGTCCTGCCTGAGTAGCAATCTATACTCTGCCCTTGATGTCATCATTCTATAAGGTTCATTGGTGCCCTTTGTAGTCAAATCATCTATAAGCACCCCTATATAAGCTTGGGATCTATCGAGCACTAAAGGAGGTTCTCCTTTTATATACTGAGCGGCATTTATTCCTGCTATAAGACCTTGTCCTGCTGCCTCCTCATATCCTGAACTTCCGTTTATCTGACCTGCAAAAAATAGACCTTCTATCTCTTTGCTTTCAAGGGACTGTTTTAGTTCAAGGGGATCTATACAGTCATATTCAATCGCATATGCAGGCCGCATTATTTGTACTGACTCAAGTCCTGGAACTGTCCTATACATCTTCATCTGCACATCTATAGGCAAACTGGTAGATAACCCCTGTGCATATATTTCATCCGTAGTAAGGCCTTCTGGTTCTAAAAAAACCTGATGGCTATTCTTTCCTGCAAATCTGACAACCTTATCTTCAATGGATGGACAATATCTGGCACCAGTTCCCTCTATTTGACCAGAATACATGGGAGACCTCTCTAAATTTTCCATTATTATTTCATGGGTCTTTTCATTTGTATATGTCAAATAGCATGGTACCTGCTCCCTGACAATATTCATGTTCATAAAAGAAAATGGTATTATTACATCATCCCCTGGCTGTTCTATTGTCTTAGAAAAATCTATTGAATTTTTATTTAGACGTGCAGGAGTACCTGTCTTAAATCTTCTAAGTTTAAATCCTAAATTTTCAAGGGCTTCAGAGAGCTTGTTCGCAGGAAATAGTCCTGAAGG
>DGES01000055.1:3821-5928 GCA_002386065.1 Firmicutes bacterium UBA3920 | reverse complement strand
TCTTGTGCACCAAAATATTGTGCAACCATGATGCTTGCGCCTGTGGCAACTCCTACAAAAAATACGAGCAAAAGGTTTAATACTGGTCCAGCACTTCCTACTGCAGCAAGTGCATTATCACCAATGTACCTACCGACTATGATAGAATCAGCAGTGTTATAAAATTGTTGGGCAATGTTGCCAATTAACATTGGAATTGCAAATTCAACAATGCGCTTCCATGGCGTACCCTCAGTCATGTTCTTTGGAGCAAGTAGTTCTCTAATTTTTGCCATATATGTCCCTCCATTTCGTGGTTATTGTTCTATTTTATTTTCATATTGTGCTGCAATTCTTTTAAATTATAAAGATGTTGGATTATAAATCCAATATTCTTTGGGATAACTTGATTCTTTTTTGTTAATAAAACTGTTGAGTATCCATTATTATAAATCATTCAAGTTATTGTTTATTAACTTGAGTAATTTTATAGATAACCTCTAATTTATTTTTAATGTGATAGAGATTATCTATGTTAAAAAAACTATGTATAAAGAGTTTTAAGAATTACTTTACAATCAAAAAAGACCTAAAGAGGTCTTTAGAAGGGGAGAACTTTATTTCTTTGGCATCTTAAGAAATTGGTTTCCACCCATGGATATTATATCATAATAAATATTTTTTGTGTCAATCAAAAATATCTAATATTTACAGTTATATATTGTAATATATAGATAGTTTATATCAATCTGAAATTTTAACACTGGAGAGGAATATTTACAATTACAGATGTTTATTTATCGAATATATGGTTATATATATATATATAGAAAGGCAAATATGATTATCCATATGAGAAATGTTATATGCTCATTTCAAAGCGCATTATAGTAATTCCACAAAAAGTGACTGGAAGGTGCAAGAAATATGAAATTTCCCAACAGGATCTTTCATGATATCAAGGATGAAAGAGTAATAGAGGCAATTAATACTATTCCTAGAGAGTTGTTTGTACCAGATGAATTGAGGGACTATGCTTATAAAGATAGTGCATTACCCATTGGATACGGTCAGACAATTTCTCAGCCATCTTTAGTTGCATATATGACCCAGCTACTTGATTTGACGGATGATAAAAATGTGTTGGAGATAGGAACTGGTTCTGGCTATCAGACAGCATTGTTAGCAAAGTTGGCCAACAAAGTATTTACTATTGAAATCATAGAACCACTGCAAAAGAGGGCTAAAGAAGTGTTAAAGCAGCTAGGTATTGATAATATAGTATATAAATTAGGCAATGGATATGAAGGTTGGGAGGAGTATGCTCCCTATGATGCAATATTGGTGGCAGCTGCACCTCCTAAAGTTCCAGAAAAATTGTTAGCTCAACTCAAAGACAAGGGTAAGATGGTCATTCCAGTAGGCAAACCAGGACGTACTCAGATGCTTAAGCTTATTACAAGAGATGGAGATGAATTTATTGAAGAGGATCTTCAATATGTCAGATTTGTTCCCATGATTGAGGGATAGTACCTAGAAAATAGATGTTAATGTGTAAAATAGATTTTTAATTGAAGGTTATATATAGTATGATATAATGTTTTATATAGTATCCACTACTAGTAATTTTGTGTTGTATTAAATAAAGTACCCTACTAAGTTGAGGTGAAAAAAAATGATTAAATTGAAGGTTAAGGGTGTTAGTGTAGATGAAGCGGGGAATTTTTTCATAATATTGGTGGACGAGAATGACACGAAGGTTTTACCTATTGGCATAGGGAAATTAGAAGCGCAGAATATAGCTATGCCTATTCAAGGTGTTACACCTCCTAGGCCTATGACTCACGATCTTTTAAAGAATGTTATAAAAGAGCTTGGCGGAAAACCTAAAAAAGTTGTAATTACTGAGATAAAAAATGACACATATTTTGCTGAAATACACATAGAACAAGGTGATAAAGAGATTGTATTAGATTCTAGGCCTAGCGATGCTATCGCATTGGCTGTGAGATGTGATATTCCGATTTTTATGAATTTTCCACTTATAGAATTTACCTATAACGCATCGGATATAAAACTGATATAGATTAATTTGTATTGATAAAAGGGGCTGTTGCAAAATTAATTA
>DGES01000055.1:0-3713 GCA_002386065.1 Firmicutes bacterium UBA3920 | reverse complement strand
GCAAAACTAAGTACTTAGTTTTGCCACAGCCCCTTTTTTTGTTTGTTACCATCGCTATATCTGCGTTGTGTTTTTATTTGAAAGTATTTTTGACCAATTTAAACTTTTTTCTAAATTTGGGCATAGCAAAATAAGCCTATACTTAGTTTTGAAATTTTTCTTAAGAGGCTTTTTTGTATCTAATTATTTCTGTGTTGTTTTTAACCAGCTTATTATGTAATGTATTTATATTTATGGCTACCGCCATCAAATTTATTTCAGAAAGAATATTTTTTAGACCTATATGCCTAAATCTTGTATACCCTAGCCCGTCTTTCAACTTCGAAAATACCCCTTCTGCTTGAATAGATCGGTTTATTCTTTCATCTATTCCTTCTTTAGAGGTTATATTCTCCTCCGATACCTTTCTATACTCCTCAAATTCTTTTGAGAATTTCACAGTTTTAGATTCCGGGTTTTCTTTCTTGCTATATTTGACGCATTCTTTATTGTAAGGACAATCTTTGCATTCATCACACCTATATACCCGCAGAGTTTGAACATAGCCTGTCTTTCGTCTATGAAGTTTATCTTTCTGCCTTAGTAACTTCTTTTTATTTTTGCATTCATAATAATCGCCTTCTTCGTGATAGATCATATTTTCTCGTCTACCTATTTCTCTTTTATATTTCCTCTTTTTCTTTCGTTCATAATTCAACGGCTTTATGAATGGTTTTAGATTCTTTTTTGCTAGATATGCATAGTTTTCTATGCCTTCATACCCTGAATCTGCTACTACTTTCAAAAGTTTATCTTCATATTTTGAGCTTAAACTCTCTACAAATGGTATCAATGTATAGACATCATTTGGATGATGAGAGCCATAAGCGCCAACAATAAACTGACCTGTAGTAGCAAACTGAATATTATATCCTGGCTTTAATTGTCCATTTCTCATATGGTCATCTTTCATCCTCATAAACGTTGCATCATTGTCTGTCTTAGAGTAGCTATTCCTTTCTCCCATTATTTCTAGATGCCTAGCATACTCTTTTAGTTTTTTTATCCAGCCTTCATAAAGTTCATATTTTCTTTGCTCCTCTGTTTTGGCCCTACCTCTACCAAAGACAAATTTAATCTTTTTCTCTCTACAGATGTTTCGTATTGAATTAAACTGGTACTTTAAGAACTTGGTCACATCTCCTAAATTAGAGTTTTCGTCCATGTTAAACTCTTTTATGATTTTTTCCTTAAGATTCTTTTGATACCGTTCTACAGATTTTCTCCATACAAAAGTATATTTATTGGCATTTGCCTCTATCTTAGTTCCATCTATATAGATACTTGATAAATCAATATGCTTATCTTCTAATAGAATATTAATAAATTGCTCTAAGATGTTTTCAGATAAGGGTTGTAAGCGTTTTCTGAATCTATTTATTGTCGAATAATTAGGAGCAGGTTGTCCATCTAAAAGATATATTACTCTAAGATCATACCTACACATTTTTTCGATATCTCTACATGAAAAAACGCCTTCACTGTAACAAAACAAAAGAACCTTTAACATAGTTACGGGATTTACAACTGGACTTCTCCCCTTTCCGGAATAAGTGGATTTTAGTTTGTTTAAATTCATCTCCTCAATTAAATTTTCCACCAGTTGTACCTTCCCATCGTCTTTTACATAAATTTCGGTATTAAAATTCATTTTTAGTTGTAAATTTTTATTATTTAGTGTAGTATTAAATACACGTGTTAGATTGTTTTTCATGATATAATTATATCGCAAAAGCCTCGCTAAATCTATTCGATTTCGCGAGGCTTTTGTCTATGGGCTGTTTTGCAACAGCCCCTTTTATATTCATTAAAGGTACAGAAATTTAGATGTAGGGAGTGGGAATTCTGAAGATTAGTATCAAAGTTTATGGAGATGTTTTAGAGACATATCTGGAGGATAACGGATTAGAGATAGAAAAAAAGAATGTTTAGAATATGTTAATGTAGAATATAGACGAAAAATCTTATTTTAAACAGCTACTATGTAGAAAAGATGATATAATATTGTGGAGTGTGAAAGATATTATACATAAGACAAATTAATAGAGAAGATAGTGAATCGAAAAAAGCACAAAGGATGTGAAAAATGACTATTTTATTTGAAGATTTTATAAGTCAACTTATGACCAATTCCACATTATCTGTTACTGTATTACTTACATTGGGAGTAATTCTTGTAAACGGGTGGACTGACGCTCCAAATGCAATTGCTACAGCGGTGTCTACACGTTCTATAAGCCCGAGATTAGCTATCTTAGTTGCTGCAGTATTTAATTTTTTAGGTGTATTGGTTATGACTATGATAAATAGTTCGGTTGCCATGACTATATATAATATGGTGGATTTTGGAGGCGACCCTCATACTGCACTGGTGGCACTTTGTGCCGCACTTTTTGCGATAGTATTATGGGCAACATTGGCATGGTATTTTGGTATACCGACAAGTGAAAGTCATGCACTTATAGCTGGCATATCCGGCGCAGCTATAGCACTTCAAGGAGGTTTCTCTGGGATAAATGGTTCTGAATGGATCAAAGTTTTATATGGTTTAGTTTTTTCTACTGTATTTGGTTTTGGTATGGGATATTTGGTTGTAAAACTTGTGGAGTTTATATGTAGGGGTATTGATAGAAGGAAGACATTAGGTTTTTTTAAGGGAGCTCAGATATTTGGTAGTGCTGCAATGGCATTTATGCATGGTGCACAGGACGGCCAGAAATTTATGGGCGTATTTATGCTTGGTGTATTTCTTGCCAAAGGGCAAGCTAATATAACGAGCTTTCAAATTCCATTTTGGCTTATGATCCTATGCTCACTGGTAATGGCATTGGGTACATCTATGGGAGGATATAGGATAATTAAGGCAGTAGGAATGGACATGGTAAAATTGGAGAAATATCAAGGATTTTCTGCAGATCTTGCAGCAGCAATGTGTTTGCTTTTTTCTTCAATATTTGGTTTACCAGTTAGTACTACTCATACCAAGACTACAGCTATAATGGGAGTAGGTTCGGCAAGACGACTGTCTTCTGTGAATTGGTCTCTGGTTGGTGATATGGTAATGACTTGGATTTTGACATTTCCTGGCTGCGGACTTATAGGCTTTTTAATGGCAAAACTTTTTATGACGTTATTTTAAAACGTAAGAGGAGGATATAAATGAAACGAAAAAAAGGATATGACTATTATGAAATGTTTATAAGAATGGGAGGCCATGCCTGTAATATGGCTGAAAGCTTGCAGGACATACTTAAAAATTTTAAAGCAGAAGAACTTCCTGAAAAAATGAAGGAATTACATGAGATAGAACATGATGCAGATGCAGAGACTCATGAAATGATGAAAAACCTTGCAAAAGAGTTTTTGCCTCCTATAGAGCGGGAAGATATAATTGTACTTGCACAACAACTTGACGATGTAGTAGATTCTATAGAGGATATATTACTGCGTCTTTATATGTACAATGTTCAGGAAATACGTTATGAAGCTATTGAGTTTATGGATATTCTGGTTGAATGTTGCAATAAAATAAAGCAGATGATGGAGGAATTTGCCTCATTTAGGAAGTCTGCAAAAATTCATGAGTATATTGTAGAAATAAATCATCTAGAAGATGACGGAGATAGGCTATATATAGAAGCAATAAGGAAGCTATATGTAGAAGATAATGATGT
>DGES01000029.1:6387-6620 GCA_002386065.1 Firmicutes bacterium UBA3920 | reverse complement strand
ATTTCTGACTTAGTTCCATTTGACAATTCTTTCCCAAGTTCGGCGTCCCGCAATTCCATCTATTGAAAGATTTTCATTTCTTTGATAATTGATGACGGCATTTCTTGTATTGGTACCCCATAATCCATCGATGTTGTTTGCTTTATTACACCCATATTTGTGAAGAGCTTTTTGTAAAAGTGTTACTATTGTCTTTTTATTTGTATAGCCATTGCCACACCAATTTGTTGTAT
>DGES01000029.1:0-6108 GCA_002386065.1 Firmicutes bacterium UBA3920 | reverse complement strand
AATTTATCAGTTATGAAATTATTAGCTGATGAACTAACTTTAGTCTTTAAAGTTTTGGAGTTGGATATAATCTTACTTACCAATTTGAAAATTTTGGCAAAAAATGATGAAATAGATCCAGAGTGATAGGTTATGATATTTACATGCTTTATACTTGCTGGGGATGCAGCTAGAACTATGCTATTTCCTAAACTTACCGTTATAGCTAATACTAACATAAAGGATATTAAATTTTTACTCATATGTTTTCACCTTCCTTTCTTAATTTGTAGTTGTTTGGAAATTATCAGAGAATTTGAAATTATTGTCCTATGTGTCATCATCCTTTCTTGTAAAGGTATTTTCGTGTATAATAGTGGTGAGTAAATACCTTAGTAAAGTCATATATTGGGACATTCTGGGTATAAAGCTACTTATCTATTCCATGTCTTTACAATATATAACAAACTAGAGAGAGATTTCGTTACACTTATTCAGGGAAAATGTTATTATTTATTGGATTTTAGCTATTGTAGCTAATTAAGACATAAAATTATTGTGTATTTCAACTAAAAATGAGAGTTTTTTTGTATTAAACCATATTAAGAATATCCACTGTATGATTGGGAGTTATTAGGCTAAAGCTGGAAATGGGCAGTATTTATATAAATAGAATTTGATAATGGTATGAAATAGCCGCTAATTTGTGCTAAAGTGTAAAAATGATATATTCATGGAACCATGAATATACCATTTTTTATTATAGTATGTTAATATATAAATAATGAGAAGATTAACATAGAGGATGGGGGATTAACTTGAGACCGATCCAGCGATCCAAGGCAAGAATTGCAATGAGCAAATTCTACTATACCACTAGGCGATATTTGAAATGGTATTTTGGCAAGGAAAAATTTGCTCGGTGAAAGGTAGGAGAGCTCTTTCCCTATATTGTCTTTAGGCATAAGATTCCACTTATTAGAAAGCTGAAAGATGTAGATATGTGGCTTCAATACAATAAGGTCATAAACCTAGGGATTGCAGTGAAATATGTAGACGGTATAGTGATAAAACCAGGCGAAACCCTGTGTCTTTGGAGAGCGATCGGCAAACCCGCAAAGCGAAAAGGATATGTAAACGGAATGATTTTGCACTATGGCAATTTCACCTTCGATATTGGCGGAGGGGATTGTGTCAGCTATCGAATCTAATCTACTGGATGGCACTACATACTCCACTAACTGTAACAGAGCGCTATAGACATAGCTATCTATGACGTATTTACAGACTCAAATCGTATCCAACCTTTTGGTAGTGGGGCAGCATGTGTATATAATTATAGGGATTTAAAGGTCTATAATGGAACTGATGATTCATATCAATTACATGTATATCTTACAGGCACTCATCTAGTTGGTGAGTGGCGAAGTTTAAAAGAACCCTGCTATAGACATGGAGTATATGAAAAAGCACAGCATAACCCATGAATATTGGGGAGGTTATATAAGACATAATTGTATATATAGAAATAAATATGGAGGCGATGATGTCTTACCAGAAGATGAGTATGTAACTGAAAATCATGCCCTTATGATGTATCAACCATTTTTAGAAGATAGGAAATAAAATGAATATTGGATACTGGTTCTTCAAATACAATATTCGATATAGACGTTGTAGAAGAAATTCTACTAATTATTGACCCTATTAAGGGCAAAGCTCGGCGAATGTATGGTGTTGGCGGGCAGAGTGAATTATGTTATGAACAAGCAATATCAAATCTAACTATTGAGGATATATTGCTAGAGGAGTTTGTTATACAGTTGGGAATTACAAAAGAGAATTATGGATTCGAAGCTATTTTAAGGTTAGATTTTTTACTTAGCACTGGAGCGAGTTTAGATTTTAAAGAGTTACTAGTGTAATTTTAGTAAAAGTTGAGGTAGGTGAAAATATGGGTAATGTAGCTGCATTTTTTGATATAGATGGTACACTCTTTAGAAATTCCCTTATGATTGAGCATTTCAAAAAGATGATAAAATATGAAGTTATAGATCCTGCCATATGGTATGGGGATCTTCGAGATTACTACTCTGTGTGGGAGAGACGGTATGGAGACTTCGAAGTTTATTTGGAAGAGTTGGCAGAAGTCTATGTGAAGGAACTCAAGGGAATAAATAAGGACTATATAGAATTTATAGCCAGTCAAGTAATAAAAATAAATGGAGAAAAGGTATATAAATATACTCGATCTAGAGTTAAATGGCATAAGAATAGTGGGCATAAGGTGTTTTTCATATCTGGAGCTCCTGACTTTTTAGTTGAGAAGATGGCTAAAAAATATGGAGTTACCGAATATAGAGCTACTGAATATGTGGTAGATGAAGACAATAATTTTACTGGAGAAATAATAAAGATGTGGGATTCTGAAAATAAACAGAAGGCTTTGGATGAATTCGTAGATAAATATGATGTGAACTTGGATCTTAGCTATTCATATGGTGACACCACAGGTGATCTATCAATGCTTAAGATGGTGGGCTATCCTGTAGCTATAAATCCCAATAGGAGATTGCTAGAAGCTATCAAACAAGATGGGTATCTTCGAAGTAAGACATTAATTATAGTAGAGAGAAAAGACATAATATATAAATTAAGTCCAGATGTGGAGATCTTAGATGTTTAAAAAGTTGTGGGTAAAATATGAGGAATGATATTTCATTGGATTAATCCAGCTTTTTATAACCATATGGTTGGTGTATGTTGAGGTTTTGTCGTGGAGTGAATTACACTTATGAGGTGATGAAAGCCAATGGTGGATCCTTCATATTTAAAATTATTAGAAACTGGTGAGCTTGAACATAGAGTAGAGAAATTAAAGAATATATTAGAAGATTGTACAATCTGTCCTCATCAATGTAGAGTGAATAGGTTAAATGGTGAAAGGGGATATTGTAGGACATTAGATAAGGCTATAGTATCTTCTTATGGACCACATTTTGGTGAAGAAACAGAGTTAGTAGGCTATAATGGTTCAGGGGCTATATTTTTCTCTAATTGTAATTTAAGATGTATATTTTGCCAAAACTATGAAATAAGCCAATATGGTATTGGTAGTGAAGTTGATTCAGAGAGATTATCCCAAATAATGCTTCATCTTCAGCGACAAGGATGTAATAATATAAATCTTGTATCTCCAAGTCATGTAGTGCCACATATAGTAGAGGCTATATATTTGGCTTCACAAAGAGGACTCAATCTGCCCATAGTATATAATACAAATGCATATGACAAGGTGAGTACACTTAGATTTTTAGATGGAATCATAGATATATATATGCCTGATATAAAGTTTGCAAATGATTTAGTTGCCTATAAATATACAGGTGTGAAGAATTATTACAGTGTTGCAAAAGCTGCGGTTAAGGAAATGTATCGTCAAGTGGGAAATTTAAAGACAGATAATAGGAATATAGCTTATAGGGGTCTTCTTATAAGGCATTTAGTATTACCGCAAAACTTAGCTGGAACAGATAAGATAATGGAATTTATTGCGAACGAGATATCAAAGGATGCATATGTAAATATAATGGCTCAATATTATCCAGCCCACAGGGCATATGAATTTAAGGAATTAAATAGGTTATTGACTAGAGGCGAATACGAAAAAGCAATTGAATCTGCATATCATGCAGGACTTAGAAATTATAAAGCAAGTATGTAGTATTTTCTTAATATATATATCAGAATAAATTCAACATGACATTATCATAGAATAATAACACTAGTGCGTCAATTTACTTGACTTTTAGAAAATTCATGCTAAAATCAGATACAAGAGTCGACAGAAGTCGATGTAAGTCTACATTTAAATAAATTTATTTTGATAATTATACCATGAAGGTATTTACTCTCCGAAGGAGAGTAGAATCATGGTATTTTTTTATTTGGAGGGGAAAATATGGAGAATACAACGAGAAAATTAGTACTTGCAGGATTATTTATTGCAATAGGACTTGTATTGCCTTTTATCACAGGGCAAATTCCAGAGATAGGTAAACAATTATTACCTATGCATATTCCAGTTTTAATAGCTGGTTTTGTAATAGGATGGAAATATGGATTGGCAGTTGGTTTTATTCTACCAATACTAAGGAGTTTGCTATTTTCAATGCCGCCTATGTTTCCCACTGCAATTGCTATGAGCTTTGAATTAGCTACATATGGGTGTCTTACAGGGCTTTTATATGACAGCCTTCCTAAAAAGACTCCATATATATATATAACTTTAATATTATCAATGCTCGGTGGAAGAGTTGTTTGGGGTATTGTGAGTTTAATACTATACGGGATTAGTGGGACAGGATTTGGTTGGGAAGCCTTTATGGCAGGTGCATTTATGAATGCACTTCCAGGCATAATTATTCAAATAATAATCATACCTATAATAATTATAGCTTTGGAAAGGTCGAGTTTAATTGAAGTTACAGAACAGGAATGAACTAAGGGAGTTACTGCTGAAGCAGTATGAGCTGCATCCGAAGATGCAGCTTCAAGATATGATCAAATTAATCTATCAGAATGAATTTGCTGGTGGACATATGATTGTAGATGAGAGTGATAGTTTAGAGCGTTTAAAAGACGAATTAGATGTCTTAAGTAGTAATTCTTGTGTTCATTTAAGACAACCTCTCTTTGAATATATAGGTAATGATCTCTATAGGATGAATTTGGAACCTTTAAAGAATTTTAAATTAAATATAGAAACAGCAAATAAATTTTTTATAAACACAGCAAACTCAGCTAAAGGAAATATTACGAGTTTTGAGGAGAAATTAGGAATATTGGAGGAATGCTGTAGAGATGGATTGCTACCATTTTCCTTAGATGAGTTGCGATGCTATATAGATAATTATAAAATAAAAGGTTATCCGCCAGTTGGTCACAGTGAGATTTATAAAAAATCTTATTTACCAGCATATCGTATTGTAAGAAAAGAATATAGACATTTCTTTAAAGTATTTGAGTATATAGATATATTGATGCAGTCGGATAGAATTGTTAAGGTTGCAATAGATGGGAACGCCGGCGCAGGGAAGAGTACACTGGCTTCTCTTATAGGAGGGATATATGATTGTAATATATTTCACATGGATCACTTTTTTTTGACGCCTGAATTAAGGACTGAGGAGAGGTTGAAAGAAGTGGGAGGGAATGTGGATTATGTTCGATTTAAGCAAGAAGTAATGGAAGGGCTACAAAGTGGTAGAGAATTTGAATATAGGGTATATAATTGTACAAAGATGGCTCTGGATAAGACCATATCGGTGAAGCCAAAAAAGCTTAACATAATTGAAGGTGTATATAGTATGCATCCTACTTTAATAGACAGCTATGATTTAAAGATATTTTTAGAGATTGATGAAGAGGAACAAAGCAGAAGAATCCTTGAAAGAAGTGGAGCTGTAATGCATAGACGATTTATTGAAGAGTGGATACCATTAGAAAATAAATATTTCGATAAAATGGGAATAAAAGAAAAAGGCGATCTTGTATTTCAAGGAAAATTTTAAATCTACTTAATTATTGACTATAGTTTTTGCTTAAAAAAAAGTGAATAAATATTTATTCTAATTTGGATAATTTGATGAATTAAATATATAAAGGACTGCAGCAAAACCAATCGATTAGTTTTACTGCAGTCCTTTAATGTTCTACAATTTCTTTTATATATTCCACAGAAAGTTTGACATATTCACTCAAAGATAATTTTTGTATACCCACTACTGTGTTGTTGCATTTATTAATGGGTATGAGGATCTTTTGTGCCCTACTTTGACCTATTGCTAGGGCCATTGATGGGGTTATTTCACCATGAAATGAATTGGCAACTACAATTCCAAGTGATCCTACTATTATATCAGCGTCGGCGCAATTGACTATTACTGGATTTTCTCCGGTTGCACCAAAATCTGCTCCAGCCCTGAGCATTGCAGATGTAGCTATGCTATTTGTACCAATTGCTATGAGTTTACAATTGGGTAGTTCTTGTTTTAGTTGTTCCACTAGTGTTTGGCCTATTTTACCACCTTGACCATCTATTACAACTACTGTCTCTTATACACATCT
>DGES01000042.1:4922-6088 GCA_002386065.1 Firmicutes bacterium UBA3920 | reverse complement strand
AGCTAAAGCTGGAAAATAATAAAAATAATACAATAAAGAGGGGAGAGATGTTTAAATGGTTGATAACAAAGTGGCGATTGTGACAGGTGCTGGCCGAGGAATAGGTAATGCCATAGCTGCGCAACTTGCAAGTGAGGGTTATGCTACGGCAATACTAGATGTACTTGATGAGGAGGAGATTGCCGAGAATTTAGAAGGTATCAAAAAATATGGAAATCCATTTATATATTTTAAGGGTGATATAACAAAAGGGACAGACAGGAAGAATTTTACAGATAAAATAATGGATGAATTTGGTAGGATAGACGTACTAGTAAATAATGCAGGAGTTGCACCCAAGGTTCGTATGGACATATTAGAAACAACAGAAGAGAGCTTAGATTTTGTACTTGGAGTCAATGTAAAAGGCACTTTCTTCTTTACACAATTAGTGGCGAATCTAATGATAGAAGAACTTGATCGAATCCCTAATATAAGACCTAAGATCATCAATATTTCATCTATGTCAGCATATACCTCAAGTCCATCTCGAGGTGAATATTGTATATCTAAGGCAGGCGTAAGCATGATAACACTTCTATTTGCAGATCGCCTTGCAGAGTATGGTATAAATGTTTATGAGGTAAGGCCAGGTATCATATATACAGATATGACCAAGGTAGTAAAAGACAAATATGACAAACTCATAAATGAGGGATTGCTACCAATAAAGCGTTGGGGATATCCAGAGGATATAGCAAATGCAGTATCCCTATTTTGCTCTGATAAATTGGAATATTCAACTGGAGAGGTTATAAACGTAGATGGTGGATTCCATATAAGGAGGTTATAGAATGGATAAGAGGACAGTCAATTTAGAAGGCATAGATTTCGATGTGTATTCATTAAATACTATAGTAGTGGGCACAGGTGCAGCAGGCTTTAATGCTGCTGACACCCTATATTCTTTGGGACAGCGCGATATTGCTATATTGACAGAAGGAGTTGACATGGGAACTTCTAGAAATACAGGTTCTGATAAGCAGACATATTATAAGTTAACCCTTGCAGGTGATGAACCTGATTCTATACAAGCCATGGCACAAACATTATTTGATGGGGGATCTATGCATGGAGATATTGCCCTTGTAGAGGCTGCCCTCTCAGCAAAATGTTTCTATAAACTA
>DGES01000042.1:4456-4689 GCA_002386065.1 Firmicutes bacterium UBA3920 | reverse complement strand
AGACAGCGTGCTACTTCCTGTGGTCCTTTGACATCTAAATTTATGACAGAAAAATTAGAGGCACAAGTAAAGGCCAAGGATATAACCATATTTGATAGATATCTAGCTATAGGAATATTGACATCGGAAGACAAGGAAAGTATAGGGCTTATAGCTCTAGATATGGATAATTTAGATAGCCCCAATATGGGTATAACCTTATTTAACTGTACCAATATAATATATGCCACAGG
>DGES01000042.1:3534-4166 GCA_002386065.1 Firmicutes bacterium UBA3920 | reverse complement strand
GATGAAAGAGAGTTTCTAGAAGAGTATTTTGATGAACCAGGTAAGATGTTAGATGCAATATTTTTAAAGGGATATCAGTGGCCATTTGATCCTCGTAAGGTAGCCAATTATGGCTCATCCCTTATTGATATATTGGTATATAATGAGACACAAATAAAGGGTAGGAGAGTGTTTTTAGATTTTACCCGAAATCCAAGCTGGGGGAGTAAGGACGGAGAGTTGGATTTTTCACTTCTAGGCAAGGAAAGCTATGAATACTTAAAAAACTCCCAGGCATTATTTGGTACTCCTATAGATAGATTGGCTAAAATGAATGAGCCTGCCATTGAACTGTATAAATCAAATGGGATAGATATAACTAGAGAATATTTAGAAATTGATGTATGTGCACAACATAATAACGGCGGTTTACTAGGAAATATATGGTATGAAAGCAATTTAAAGCATTTGTTCCCTGTTGGAGAGGTAAATGGTACATTTGGTATATATAGGCCAGGTGGTAGTGCTTTAAATTCTACACAAGTGGGAAGTTTTAGAGCTGCCCAGTATATTTCTGAAAACTATACTCAGCCACCTCTATCAGTGGAAGAGTTTTTGAAAAAAGCTAAAGATCAAATAATAGATAGGGTGGA
>DGES01000042.1:3143-3307 GCA_002386065.1 Firmicutes bacterium UBA3920 | reverse complement strand
ATATCTAATACTGTCCTTTCATCTTTTGAAGAACTTCCTGATGCATTTAGAAATAGGGATATATTACTTACCCAATATGTATATTTAAATGCAATAAAAGTATATATTGAATCAGGTGGTAGAAGCCGAGGTTCATATCTTGTATATGATGATAAAGGTAAACT
>DGES01000042.1:2264-2917 GCA_002386065.1 Firmicutes bacterium UBA3920 | reverse complement strand
TTACAGATAAGGTAGCTGAAGTAGGGCTTGAAATAGAAGATGGAGGACAATTAAGATGTAATGTAGAGTGGAAACCAGTGAGGCCTATACCTAAAGAAGATAATTGGTTTGAGAATGTGTGGAATGATTATCGAAGTGGTAATATAATAAAATAGAGATTAAAGGGCGATTTCTTTCGCCCTTTAGCATTGTAATAAGATTTTTATGAGAGGAGAGATTGTTATATGATTCCCAAAGTAGGACTTATAGGTATTAGTGGATTTGGTGCAACCCACGGACGTGTTATACTAAATCTAAGCGATAGGAAAGATTTGGAATGTGATGCTTTTGCAGATATAAAGGTAGATCCCAACGATCCAATATATAGCGGTTTGGTATCAAATGGGGCAAAATATTATAAAGACTATAAGGACATGCTAGATAATCATAGGGATTTAGATTTTGTAGTAATCGCCACTCCCATTCCTCTTCATAAACCAATGGCAGTATATGTGTTAAATAAGGGTTTTAATGTTTTATTAGAGAAACCTCCTGCTGTGACCATACAAGATCTAGATGCTATAATAAAGGCAAAGCAAGATTCAGGGAAATTATGTGCTGTGGATTTCCAAAATACATCTCACAAATCATTTATACAATTAAATGACATATTA
>DGES01000042.1:0-2039 GCA_002386065.1 Firmicutes bacterium UBA3920 | reverse complement strand
CCCCTTGCTCATCTGTTGAATAACTGTCTTATAGTAGCAGGAAGAGGAGATGCTAAAAAGGCAGTACCTAAAGAAGTCCAGGCAGAACTTTATAAAGGCCATAAAATAGAAGCTGAGGATACAAGTTGTGTGAGAATATATACAGAAAATGGTGTGGAAGTTCTCTTTTATGCCACATTATGTCATACTAGTAATGATACACCATATATAATAGTATATGGAGAGAAGGGAAAGGCCATATGGACATATGATAATGATCTTAATATAGAATATGAAGATGGAACGAAAGAGAGTTTTTCTTATGAGAAAGAACCTCTTATAGAGAATATGTATTATAATTTAATAGATGTAATTAAAGGAGAAGAATCTAAATTACTATCATCAATAGAGGATTGCAGAAGTTTTATGTTGGCGTCAAATGGAGCATTTGAGTCTAGTGGGCGTACTTTTCAAATTCCCGATGAGTATATTATAAGGAAAGAGGAAAATGGGACAATAGCTACGTATATAAAAGATATAGAAAAGATAATAAAAAAAGCGTCCCAAAGTGGAAAGTTATTTTCTGAGCTCCCAGTTGAATGGGCGGTAAGAACCAAACCTTTTTCATTAGAAGGATATAAGGAGTTTAATCTTTTTAAGTAAAGCGACTGAAATGTTTTAATAGGGGAGGTTATAAAATGTCACTTAAGGTTGTAACATTTGGAGAGATAATGTTGAGGCTTACTCCACCAGGATATGAAAGGCTTGTACAGGCCAGAAATTTAGATATGACATATGGAGGCGCAGAGGCAAATGTCGCTGTATCTCTTGCTAGATTTGGTATGGAGGCAAGTTATGTGACAAAGTTGCCTAAAAATCCCCTTGGGGATGGTGCTCTAGAGGAGCTCCGGCGCTGTGGTGTCGATACCAATTTTATAGTGAGAGATGGTGATAGGCTCGGTGTCTATTATATGGAGAGAGGTGCCTCCCTTCGTGGTTCAGAAGTTTTATACGATAGGGCAGGCTCAGCGATCGCCAATGCAACCTTATCGGATTTTGACTGGGATGAGATATTTGCCGGCGCCGGCTGGTTCCATTTTACTGGCATAACCCCTGCCTTGGGCGGTGAGCTATTTAATATAACCCTGGAGGCATGTAAATCAGCCAAAGCTCGTGATATTACTGTGAGTTGTGATGTAAATTTTAGGACAAAATTGTGGGATGCTAAGACTGCGGGAGAGAGTCTTGGAAAATTACTTGAATACGTGGATATTTGCATTGTAAATGAAGAACACGCAGGTGAACTGTTTGGTATATATGCCCCTGGGAAGGAGAAGGATAGGGATGCCTTCAATAGAGATATGGCATTATATGTTTCTAAGGCATTAAAGGACAGGTTTGATCTTGATAAGGTAGCTATAACTTATAGGAGGACTATATCGGCAAATGAAAATCTTTGGTGGGCAACCTTATATGATGGAGAGGATATATGTATATCGCCTAAATATCACATAGAGATTATTGACAGAGTAGGTAGTGGAGATGCGTTTGCAGCAGGATTAATATATGGGCTTGCAAATAAAAAAGATCTCCAGTTTACTGTGGACTTTGGTGCAGCTTGTTGTGCTTTGAAACATACCATAGAAGGTGATTTTAATCATGTGTATTTCGATGAAGTTAAAAAGCTCATGGAAGGCAAAGGTGGAGGCAGGGTGAGTAGATAATAGGTTTATTCGCTTATTGTAAAAGGCACCACATTGATATATAATTGGCTCTAGATATATGTATCAAAGAGGGGGAACGTAATGAAGTGGAAGAATGAAAATATTGCCTATTTGATAGCTTTACCAGCTATAATACTGGCATTTATATTTAAGTTATTCCCTTTAGCTGGTGCCTTTAAATTACCTTTTCTTGATTATAAGACTAATAGTGGTATAAGAGGTAGTAATTACATAGGACTTAAAAATTTTTCTAATATCTTTTCTGCATATTATTTTAGACGTTTAGTGTCTAATACTTTTATATTGAAGATTGGTTTTGTATTTGTATCTGGTATT
>DGES01000077.1 GCA_002386065.1 Firmicutes bacterium UBA3920 | reverse complement strand
ACAGAAGAACAAAAAGATCTGGTGACAAATTTAGATAAACTAACTGAGGCAGAGGTAAAGATAGAAGAGTTAGAAGTAGAGGCAGTTAAGGCTATGATAGAATCCCTTCCTGAAGACCCAACATTAGAAGATAGGGAGGCAATAGAAAAAGCGTGGGTAGCATACGACGCATTGACAGAAGAACAGCAAGAATCGGTAGAAAACATAGATAAACTAATCAAGGTAGAGGAAAAAATAAGAGTAGAGATAGTTAAAGCTATGATAGAATCCCTTCCATCAGATGAAGATATGACATTAGAAGATGAGGGTGCAGTGGAAGAGGCAAGGGAAGCATACGATGCATTAACAGAAGAACAAAAAGCATTGGTTAGTGAAGAACATGTGGATAAGCTAGAGGCAGCAGAAGAAAGGATAGGCGAGTTAATAAAAGTAGAAACAGTTAAAGATATGATAGATGTTCTTCCTGAAGCTGATGAGCTGACATTAGAAGATGAGGATGCAGTGAAAGAGGCAAGGGCAGCATACGACGCATTAACAGAAGGGCAAAAAGCTTTGGTGACAAATCTAGATAAGTTAACTGCGGCAGAGGTAAAGATAGAAGAGTTAAAGTCAGAAGAACCAATAAAAGAAGAACCGATAGAAAATGAAATGGAAGAAGTGGAAAAGGAGATTGAAGTAGAAGTAATTACAGCAGACCAAGAAGAAATTGAAGTAGATGTAATTACTGAAGACCAAGATGGATTAACAAAAACAGGTGACAGCAGTAGCATACGGATGTACATTGCAATAGCATTAATTGCTGCGACATTAATACTATTGCTTATAAAGCCAAAAAAGAAACATAGTTAGGTCAAGTTTGAGGAAAATAAAATGATATAAAAAGGGAGATAGGTAGTAACTAACTTATCTCCCTTTTTATATGTGCGCCCAGCATGGGCGGTAACTTGGCGGTGAAAGTCCGCTGTGGGCTTGATAGTGGGAACCACTAGCTAAAGGCAAGGGTGTCCATCGTGAGATGGAATCTGAAGGAAGCTGACAGCAAAGTCCCGGTCTGATGAACAAAAACCAGATATTAGGCTGACATGGGGTGGACGAGTTTGCATAACAAAATAAAGTCCAACACTATCCGAACCCCACACAGTAGATCTGGCAGATATATGGGATGAAGGTTATCGCTCTTACCTGGGGAGGTCTCATGGACATGGGGAAACAGAGTATGAACCATGGTTGAAAAAAGATTTGCCATGAGAAGTCAGCAGAGGCCATAGTACTATGAGAATCTAGATATCATAGGAAGGGTCGAATCATAGGAGATGGAATCAATGAAAATTACCAAGAACACATTTGAATGTAGAAAACAGAATAAAGACACCATCATCAACCATGGGGAGAGTGCGGAACACAAAGACCATGGAAATGGGCAGAGTGATTCGAGGATAATTGAAAAGGATGACATCAACACCAACAAACCAATGGTAAGAATGTTAGAGAGAATCCTATCCAGAAAGAATATGAATCGTGCTTATCTAAAGGTGAAAAGAAATAAAGGAGCAGGTGGAGTCGATAAGATGGAAATAGATGAACTTCTAAAACATCTAACGACACACCGGGAGGAAATTCTAACATCCCTACTAGACGGAAGATACAAACCATATCCAGTAAAGCGTGTAGAAATACCAAAAGAAAATGGCAAAATACGAAAGTTAGGAATACCCACACTAACAGACAGGGTAATCCAACAAGCGATTCTTCAAGTGTTAAGCCCCATATACGAAAATCAATTTTCAGACCAAAGTTATGGATTCAGACCAAATAGGGGATGCCATGATGCTTTGAAGAAGTGTCAGGAGTACGCTAATCAAGGATATTGGTACGTTATCGACATGGATTTAGAGAAATTCTTCGATACAGTAAATCAATCTATGCTAATAGAAATTCTATCAAGAACAATAGAGGATAATAGGGTTTTATCCTTAATTCATAAATTTCTAAACGCAGGAATCATGGATAGAGGAATGTTCATTAATAGCAAAAAAGGAGTTCCTCAAGGAGGCCCACTTAGTCCACTTTTAGCAAATGTTATGCTAAACGAGCTAGATCAAAAGCTTGATAAATGGGGATATAGATTTGTAAGGTACGCTGATGATTTAATGATATTTACAAAGAGTAAACGAGCTGCTGAAAGACAATATAAAAGAGTAAGTAAACTCATAGAAGGCAAGTTAAGACTTAGAATCAACAAAGAAAAGACTAAAATATCTAAATTAAACCAAGTTAAATATTTAGGATATGCTTTCTATAGAATTAAAGGACAATGTAGGTTCAGAGTTCACCCTAAAAGCATAAATAAGCTAAAGGATAAATTAAGAGATGTCACAAGTAGAAGTAATGGAATGAGCATAGAAGGAAGGAAAACAAAACTCAATCAAATCTTAAGAGGTTGGGTACAGTACTTCAAAATGACAGATATGAAAGGAATTATGAAGTCCATTGATGAATGGCTAAGGCGAAGAATACGAATGATAACGTGGAAAAGGTGGAAGAAGGTTAGAACAAGATTTCAAAACCTTCAGAAACTAGGAGTAGCTAAACAAAAAGCATGGGAATGGGCGAATACAAGAAAAGGCTATTGGCATGTAGCCAATAGCTGGATTCTTGCAACAACCCTAACCAATGCTAGGTTTGAAAAACAAGGCTATTTGAGTTTTCTTAAATATTACCTTAAAGTGAGAGTGTAAACTATGAAACCGCCGTATACGAGAACCGTACGTACGGTGGTGTGGGAGGTCGGTAGATAAAATAATTATCTACCTCCTACCCGATTTAATATAGAAATCTTATTGTGTTGGTTGTGCTGCTATATCCGACAGTTGACTACGACTTAGATCAAAAATACAAAATGTCCGGTAATGATATATGTCAAAACAGTCAATTTAGGTGACGACTTTATTAAAATAAAAGATAGATTATTGAGTGTAGCCCAGATATCATATGAAACCTAGTGTTATAGTTCTGATTAGATGGTATTACCTTGAAAATATATTAAAGTTATATATGGCATTTGACAAAACGTCTCTTTATGTTATATACTACATGTGACAATGAGGAGGAGAGATATGAAGCTGGGAGACATTGCAGATATAAAAATGGGTCTAGTTTTATCTAGAAAAAAAGCTGAAACAGAATATGAGATAAAGCAAGAATATAAGTTAATAAGTCTTAAAAATATTGAAGATGACGGAATGCCAAATGACATACCTCTTGAATTATTTGCAAGTTATGAAGATTTAGATGACCAATATTTCACCCAAGAAGGCGATATCCTAATGAGACTTAGCCATCCAAATACAGCAGTATATATTGATAAGGAGTGGACAAATCTCTTAGTACCTTCCTATTTTGCGATAATACGCCTTTACAAAGATAAAGGTTTTAATCCAGAGTATGTGTCATGGTATTTAAATTCTGATACTATAAGACAAGAGCTTATAAGAGTGCAGACAGGTACGGCTATTTTTACAACTAATAAAAACACAATTGCCTCTCTATATATAAAAAAAATACCTATAAAAACACAAGAGGCCATTGTAGAAGTGCAAAGGCTTCATTGGCAGGAAAGACATCTTTTAAATAAATTAATAGATGAGAAAGAAAAATTATATAGAGGAATAACAGATAAATTAATAAATGTAAGCGAGGAGGATTTTGATGGAGAAAAAAGTTACACAAGAGAAGATTAACCAAACTCTGTGGGAGGCGTGTGATACCTTTAGGGGGAAAATAGATTCTAGTACATACAAAGATTACGTACTTGTAATGCTCTTTGTAAAATATATGAGCGATATATATAAGGAACATTTAGAGATATATTCGCAGAGGTATCAAGGCAATGAGCAAAGAATAAATAGGGCTATATCTAGGGACAGATTTGTATTAGATGATAAATCTACGTTTGACTATATATATAGTAAGCGAAATGATCCAGAGATTGGTGATATTATAAATAAAGTACTTGCACGAATTGAAGATAAAAATGCTAGCAAGTTAAGAGGTGTATTTAGAAATATAGACTTCAATAGCGAAGCCATACTAGGTAAGGCAAAAGAGAGAAATGACATGCTAAGAACTCTTATTGAAGACTTTGCAAAGCTGGATTTAAGACCTTCTCAAGTGGGAGATGAGGAAGATATAATAGGTAACTCATATCAGTATATGATTGAGAGGTTTGCAAGTGATGCAGGTAAAAAGGGAGGGGAGTTTTTTACTCCATCAATGGTATCAGAACTACTTGCAAGGCTTGTAAAACCAAGGGAGAACGATAGGATATATGACCCTGCTTGTGGTTCAGGTTCACTGCTTATAAGAGTTGCAAATCAGGTTCCAAATGGCAAAGTTGCCATATATGGGCAGGAGCGCAATGGACAGACACATTCTCTGTGCAAGATGAATATGTTCCTTCATAATATAGATGACGCAAGGATAGAGTGGGGCGATACCATATCAAATCCCCTTCATTTAGAAGACGGAAAACTTATGAAATTCCAGGTGGTTGTTGCTAATCCCCCTTTTTCCTTAGATAAATGGTCCATAGGTTTTGCAGGAGATAATGGTGATAAGAACTTTAAGATGACTCCAAGCTGTCTCTTATACACATCT
>DGES01000099.1:17675-17896 GCA_002386065.1 Firmicutes bacterium UBA3920 | reverse complement strand
AGCGTATCACCCTCATCTTTAACTATTACATCTACATCGAAATCCATTTTTTCGAATAATTGATCCAGAAATTCCCTTGCTATATCTCCTTTGCTTTGTTTTATGCTGGCATTTACTATTGCCTTTTTCCTACCAAATATACCTAATACCCCTTTTTCCGGTTCCTCTACTACCTCTATATCCAATCTGTCTCGAGATACACCCAACTGAGCAACTGCCAA
>DGES01000099.1:8153-17465 GCA_002386065.1 Firmicutes bacterium UBA3920 | reverse complement strand
CTTTTTTTCTGTTCAATATCAATATTTGCGCAATCTGAAATAGATTTGATGTGACCCAATATATACCAAAAGAAGCTGTAGTAGTAGCTGTAATAAAAGTAAACATGATAGGCATTATAGTATTAAATCCTTTCATGGGATTTTCCTCTTGAGAGCTTGGTTGTTGATCGCTCATAAGCTTTGTTTGATAAAAAGATGTAATACCTGCAATAAGCGGCAATATAAAAAGACCATTCCAGTTTTTCGATCCTAGTGGCAAACTTTTCCCGTATATATCGACAAATGGAGAATCGGGAGCCCATATGTTCTTTATCCATAAAAAAGCCTCCACAGACTGTCTTTCAATATGGTAATTAGAGATCTGTCTAAGTGCTGCATATAAAGCAAACGTCACTGGTATTTGTATTAGTAGAGGTAAACAGCCCCCAAAACAACCCCCAAGCGGATTGATGCCATGTTTTTCATATAATTGCATTGTCTTTTTGTTTAATTTTTCTGGATCGTCTTTATATTTTTTATTTATCTTCTCTAACTCCGGCTGTAACTTTTTCTGTGCTTCACTCATTTCCATGGTAGATTTCTTAGATTTAAGCTCTAAAGGAAGAAGCACTAACCGTGTTAATAGCGTCATTATAATTATTGAAACACCATAGTTCGGTACTATTTTGTATATTCCTTCTATTATGCTCTCTAAAAAATTTACAAACGAACCCCAAAATCCAGTACCACCCTGGCTGGTTGCGGCCGTTAATAAAGTAATTAATAAATTCATTTATTACTATACCCCCGTATTTTATTGTAGCGGATCATATCCTCCTGGGTTAAAGGGATGGCATTTGCTAATTCTCCTAATTGCAAGATATGAGCCCTTTAGGGGGCCATACTTATCTATCGCTTCTTTTGCATATTGAGAACAGGTAGGATAAAATCTACATCGTCTCGGCAAACTTGGAGAAATTGCCTTCTGATAAAATTCAATCAAACAAATAAGTATCTTTTTCATATCAATCTACTTCTATCTCTCTATAGAGTTTAGCCCTTTTTAACAATTCATATACTGAATTGTTGAGCTCATTATAATCTGCTTGCTTTGACTCTGCCCTGACCACAAATACCATATCATATCCTCGTTTCAAATCCGGTAAATATTCTCTACAAATAGATCTAAGCTGTCTTTTTATCCTATTTCGCTCTACAGCTTTTCCAAACTTTTTAGAAATTGAAAAACCTATCCTAGTATCTTCAAGTCCATTCTTTTTATATATTAACACTAAATATCTGTTAGACAAGGAGCGGCCTCGCCTATAAACCCTTCTAAAATCTCTATCTTTTCTAAGCCTATTCGCCTTTTTCACTCACCTACCTCCAAAATCCACAAAAGAAAGTAGGAAGGCAGCTAAAAAGACCTACTTATGCTGTAAGTTTCTTTCTACCTTTCCTTCTCCTTCGTCTTATAACATCTCTTCCACTTCTTGTGCTCATTCTCTTTCTGTAGCCATGTACCTTTTTTCTACGCCTCTTATTAGGTTGATACGTACGTTTCACAATATCCCTCCTCCTCAATTGGATTTTTTATATTTTATTAAAAATTCAATTGAAACCTAGCGTTCCAACTGAATTGTATTCTCTTATCTTTTATTATTCTATCCACAATCTCATCAATTCATATATCACTATTGTATTATAATCGATAATAGTATTTGATGTCAAGAAAATCAATTTAAATCCATTGATTATCCACAGATTCTTTGATATTATATACTTGCTGTTGATAACTTTACACTATATAATATAGAAAGAATTTTTATTATTTATACACATGTTGTGGATAACATTGTGTATAACTTTTGTTTTTAGACATAGATACAAGTGTTTTTACTGGCTTATCCACTGTTGATAATGTAGATATAGCTTTTTTTTTCTGTTTATAACTTTTGCATATTTTATTTTAGGTAAAACTATAAATGCTTATATTTTACTGGGAGGTAAATTTATGGATACTAAACTCAATGAGCTCTGGCAAGAATCCTTAAAACTTATAAAAGCTGAACTTACAGATGTTAGTTTTAATACATGGATCAAAACTATAGAGCCTGTGACTATTAAGGAGAATACAATAATATTATGTGTACCAAATGACTTTACTAAAGGAATATTGGAATCAAGATATACCAATTTAGTGGCCAATGCCATAAAAAAGGTCTCATCTAAAGATTATAGTATCAAATTTATAATGGAAAGTGAAATAGATAGATACATAGATAAAACGAAAAAAGAAAGTGAGCAATATGATTCATCACCTATGCTTAATCCAAAATATACATTTGATACATTCGTAATAGGCAACAGTAATAGATTTGCACATGCTGCTTCTTTGGCAGTAGCAGAGGCGCCGGCGCAAGCATATAACCCCCTATTCATATACGGAGGAGTTGGACTTGGTAAAACCCATCTTATGCATGCCATAGGTCACTATATACTCTCACAGAACTCAAATACGAAGGTATTATATGTAACATCAGAAAAGTTCACAAATGAACTTATAAATTCTATACGCGATGACAAAAATGAAGAGTTTCGCAATCGCTATAGAAATATAGATGTCCTTTTAATAGACGATATACAATTTATAGCAGGAAAAGAAAGGACACAAGAGGAATTCTTCCATACTTTTAATGCCCTACATGAAGCAAATAAGCAAATTATAATTTCAAGTGATAGGACTCCAAAGGAAATTCCAACGCTAGAAGATAGACTCCGCTCTCGCTTTGAATGGGGACTCATCGCCGATATACAACCTCCTGATCTTGAGACAAGGGTAGCCATATTAAAGAAAAAAGCCGAAATTGAGGGTATAGAGATAGATAATGACGTGCTTTTATTCATCGCCAATAGGATAGAATCCAATATCCGTGAACTTGAAGGTGCTCTTATCAGGATTATGGCATATTCATCACTTACAAATAATAAATTAAATGTCGCCGTCGCAGAAGAAGCACTAAAGGATATAATAGCTGATAATAAACCAAAACCCATAACAAGTGAGCTAATTCAAGAGGTTGTGGCAGAACACTTTGACTTAAAGATAGAAGATTTTAAATCAAAAAAGAGAAGCAGGCCCATTGCATATCCAAGGCAAATTGCCATGTATCTCTGTAGAGAGCTTACCGATCTTTCCCTTCCCAAGATAGGTGATGAATTTGGAGGAAGGGATCACACAACTGTGATCCATGCATACGATAAAATAAGTCAAGAGATAGAAGAGGATCCACAGGTAAAAAAGACAATTGAGAGGCTTTATAAAAAGATAAAGGAACAATAAAAAGTGTGGATAAGTTATTATATGCTTAACACCCTTATCCACATCTTTTCCACATCTTTGTTTGTGGGTAAATCAACATCCCTACCATGAATCCACAAATCCACAGCCTCTACTACTATTACTACTAAATATATATATACTACTACAGGAGGTGCTTTATAGTGAAAATTATTTTTTCACAAAATAAATTACTAAACAGCATAAATATCGTTCAAAGGGCTATTTCAAATAGAACCACCCTCTCTATTCTTCAGGGAATACTTATAAAAACTGAACGAGATGTAGTTAAAATAGTTGCAAATGATCTACAATTAGGTATAGAAACCTACATAGATGCAGAAGTTATAGAACAGGGAAGTGTTGTCGTTCCTTCTAAAATATTTAGTGATATAATAAGAAAATTACCTCAAGGAAGTATAGAAATAACAGTAGATGAAAGAAATAAAATAGAGATAAAGTCATTTAATTCACTTATAAATCTTCAAGGATTAGATGCCAGAGAATTTCCTGAACTAGAAATTATTGAAGAGCGAAATCCAATAGAGATTGAAGAAGGTATATTCAAGGATATGATTCAGCGTTCTATTTTTTCAGTATCACTAGACGAAACTAGGCCTATATATACAGGTGCACTATTTGAGCAAGAAGATGATAGCTTAACTTTAGTATGCCTTGACGGCTATAGATTGGCAGTTAGAAAAGTTGAGATCGATGAAAATCCCCAGAAAATAAAAGTAGTAATACCTGGTAACACACTAGAGGAAGTCAGCAAGATAGTAGGAAATAGTGACAAAAAAATGAGTATAATAATAGGTGAAAAGCATGTATTATTTGATCTTGGATATACACGCATAATAAGTCGAATATTAGAAGGTGATTTTTTAAATTATAGACAAATAGTACCTGAAGAATATAGTATACGTGTGAAGGTAGATACTGGTCTATTAAAATCTAGTATAGAGCGAGCATCTCTTATAGCCAGAGAAGGAGAGAATCATCTGATAAAATTTAAAATAAGAGAAGATAAAATGGTAATAACATCCAATTCAGAAATAGGGAATATTTTCGAAGAAGTACCAATACTTCTTGAGGGTAATGAGCTTGATATAGCCTTTAATGGTAGATATTTTCTAGATATATTGAGGGCAATAGAGGATGATGAAATATGCCTTGATTTTACAACTAATATAAATCCTTGTGTCATACGCCCTCTAACAGAGGATAGGGGATATACATACCTTTTATTACCAGTACGTGTCTTTATTTGAGTTTTTTAAGAGAGGGAAGGAAGTGCTTTTGCTTGTACCTTAGGGAATTGACATTGCACAATTTTAGGAACTATGAAAAATTATCTCTTTCTTTTGGTTCAAATATGATAATATTAGTGGGGAGAAATGCCCAGGGTAAGACCAATATATTGGAATCTATAGTATATACTTGTACAGGTAGATCTCACAGGACATCACGGGATAGAGAAGTTATACGGTTTGGGGAAGAATTTGCCTATATAAAGGCCGTAGTGGAAAAGCATATAGGTAAAAATACTATAGAAATTGGTCTTGATAAAAACAAAAAAAAGATGATAAATATAAACGGAACTGCTGCTAAACGTCTCGGTCAGCTTATGGGCAACATAAATGGAGTATTGTTCTCTCCAGAAGATTTACGGCTTATAAAAGATGGACCAGCAGAGAGGCGGCGTTTTTTAGATATGGAAATTTCACAAATAAGGCCGCAGTATTTCTATAAACTTCAGCAGTATAACAAGATATTAAGTCAGAGAAATAACTTATTAAAGGAGATACAAAGGCGTCCTTCCATGAAAAAGAGTTTACCTGTATGGAATGAACAGTTGGCTCTCTCTGGGGCATATATAGCAGAAGAACGTAGTAGATTTATTAAAGGATTGACAAAGATATCCAAAGAAATACATGATTCAATAACATTTGGTAGAGAAGAGCTTGATATTATATATAGGCCATCTATTCCCCTTAAGGGGGAAACAGATAAGACGGCTGAAAATTTTTTAAGAATTTTAGAAAGTGGACAAGAATTAGATATAGAGAGAGGAATTACTTTAAAAGGATGTCATAGAGATGATATAATATTTATGATAAATAATAGAGATACACGTGTCTATGGCTCACAAGGACAACAGCGAACCGTTGTATTATCTTTAAAATTATCTGAAATAGATATTATGAAAAATATTACAGGTGAGTCGCCTATACTTCTCCTTGATGATGTTATGTCAGAATTAGACGATCATCGTCAAAAGATGCTACTAAATAGTATAGGTGAGGTTCAAACTATAATAACTACCACCGATATCAACGACATACCCATTGGTGACAATGGTAGATGTGAAATATATAGGGTGGATAATGGAAATGTGTGGAGACAGTTATAAATTCGGAGGTGTTTTATGATTCTTCATATAGGTGGCGATGTAGTTGTGCCCATTAAGGAAATAATAGCTATACTGGACATGGAAACAATAAAAAATTCTGAAATAAATCAAGAATTTATGCAAATATCTAAGGATGAAGGGTTTATAGTGGATGTATCAAAAGATGAAGTAAAAAGTGTGGTAATTAGCCAATGTAAAAAACACACAGTTATATATATGTCCCCAATATCTTCAACCACTCTTTTAAAGAGGAGTAAATTTATTGAAGATATATCAATTATCAAATAAAAATGGAAATAGAGGGAGATAGAATGAACAAAGACGGGAATGAAAATTTAAGACATATATACGATGAAAGCGATATACAAGTATTAGAAGGTCTGGAAGCTGTACGAAAAAGACCTAGTATGTATATAGGTAGTACAGGCCCACGGGGGCTTCATCATCTAGTATATGAGATAGTAGATAACAGTATAGATGAAGCACTAGCGGGCTTTTGCGATAAAATAGATGTGGTGATAAATGAGGATGGTTCTGTTACAGTATCAGACAATGGTAGGGGTATACCTGTTGGAATACACGAAAAACTAAAAAAACCGGCTGTAGAGGTAGCTATGACAGTACTCCATGCAGGAGGCAAATTCGGTGGAGAGGGTTATAGAGTATCGGGTGGACTACATGGTGTTGGTATGTCGGTAGTAAATGCATTATCTGAATGGCTTGAAGTAAAGGTTAAAAGAGATGGAAAAATATATAGACAGCGCTATGAGCGTGGAAATCCTGTGACAGAATTGGAAGTAATCGGAGAAACCGATACTACAGGCACAGAGATAACCTTTAAAGCTGATAATGAGATATTTGATAATACAAATTATGATTTTGATATTCTCAAGAAACGTTTGAGGGAATTGGCTTTTTTAAATAAGGGATTAAAAATCACATTAGAAGACAAGCGTACTGGACGAAAAGAAGAGTTTCACTATGAAGGGGGTATAGTTTCCTTCGTAGAATATCTAAATAAGAATAAAACTGTTCTCCATCCCGAGCCTATATACATATATGGGAAGAAGGATGGTACTATAGTAGAAGTTGCAATGCAGTATAACAATACTTATATGGAAAATATATACTCTTTTGCCAATAATATAAATACACAAGAAGGTGGTACCCATCTAAGTGGATTTAAGTCTGCATTGACTAGGGTTATGAACGAATATGCACGTAAAAATAATTTTTTAAAGGAAGATGAGAGCAATTTAACCGGGGAAGATGTGAGGGAAGGTTTGACAGCTGTGATAAGTGTTAAACTAACTAATCCCCAATTTGAAGGACAAACTAAGACAAAACTTGGTAATAGTGAAGTAAGGGGACTTACAGAAACTATAGTAAGTAATGGACTTGAAGCATTTTTAGAAGAAAACCCCACATATGCAAAGATTATTATTGAAAAAGCTTTGACTTCAGCTAGGGCTAGGGATGCGGCGCGAAAAGCTAGAGAGCTTGCTAGACGCAAGAGTGTATTAGATAGCACATCTCTTCCTGGAAAATTAGCGGACTGTACAGAAAAGGATCCTGCACTGAGCGAAATATTTATAGTAGAGGGAGATTCGGCTGGTGGTTCGGCAAAGCAGGGAAGAGATAGACGTTTTCAGGCTATATTGCCACTTAGGGGTAAGATTCTCAATGTGGAGAAGGCAAGAATAGATAGGATACTTTCAAATGCAGAGATAAAGGCAATGACAACTGCCTTTGGAGCAGGTATAGGTGAAGAATTTGATACATCAAAACTGAGATATCACAAAATAATTTGTATGACTGACGCAGATGTGGACGGAAGTCATATAAGGACCCTTCTTCTAACATTCTTCTATCGATATATGAGACCTCTTATAGAGGAAGGATATGTTTATATAGCCCAACCACCACTTTATAAGATATCTAAAGGTAAATCGGAATACTATGTATATAGTGACGAACAACTAAATGAACTATTGGAGGAGATAGGGCGTAATAATGTAAATATACAGCGATTTAAAGGTTTAGGAGAAATGAATCCAGAGCAACTCTGGGAGACAACTATGAATCCTGAAACCCGCACATTGTTAAGGGTAAATCTTGAAGATGCAATTGCAGCTGATGAAATATTTACAGTGCTAATGGGTGAAAAAGTGGAACCAAGGCGAAATTTTATAGAGCAAAATGCTAAAAAGGTTAAAAATCTTGACATATAGAAAGAGGAATGATATATGACTTCTAAAGATAATAAGATAATAGATGTCAACCTTGAAGATGAAATGAAAGAATCATATATAGATTATGCCATGAGTGTAATAGTTGGTCGTGCTTTACCTGACGTAAGGGACGGGTTAAAGCCTGTACACAGGCGCATACTCTATTCAATGTATGAACTTGGAATGACCCCTGATAAGCCATATAGGAAGTCAGCAAGGATAGTGGGGGATGTACTAGGTAAATATCATCCCCATGGTGATACAGCAGTATATGACAGTATGGTGCGTATGGCACAGGATTTTGCTATACGATATCCTCTAGTAGATGGACATGGAAATTTTGGTTCTATAGATGGAGATTCTGCAGCAGCAATGAGGTATACAGAGGCGAGAATGTCAAAGCTTGCTATGGAACTTCTCTCTGATATAAAAAAAGATACAGTAGATTTTATGCCGAATTTTGACGAAACATTGCAAGAGCCAGTAGTTTTACCTTCTAAATTTCCTAATCTATTAGTAAATGGGTCATCAGGTATAGCAGTGGGTATGGCTACAAATATTCCTCCCCATAACTTAAGAGAAGCAATAGATGGTGTTGTAGCTTTAATAGATAATCCTGATATGCCACTAGAAGATCTTATGAGATATATAAAAGGACCTGATTTTCCTACTGGTGGAATAATATTAGGTAAAAATGGGATAATGCAGGCCTATGCAAAAGGTAGAGGCAAAATTATAATAAGGTCCAAGACAAATATAGAGGATATGGGGGGAGGTAAATCCCGCATTGTTATAACTGAGATCCCTTATATGGTAAATAAAGCACGTCTCATAGAGAGAATTGCTGAACTTGTAAAGGAAAAAAAGATAGAAGGAATATCCGATATAAGAGATGAATCGGATAGAAATGGTATGCGTATAGTGATTGAAACGAAGAGGGATGCAAATCCTGATATAATATTGAACTATCTATTTAAGCATACCCAGATGCAAGAGACATTTGGGGCAATACTTCTTGCCCTTGTAGATGGTCGACCTAAAGTAATGAGTTTGAAAGAAATGATATTTCATTATATAGATCATCAAAGAGATGTGGTAACTAGGCGTACTAAATTTGATTTAGCTACTGCAGAAAATAGATCCCATATCTTAGAAGGACTACTTATAGCATTAGATAATATAGATGCGGTAATAAAACTCATACGTGGCTCAAAGACTGCCCAAATTGCAAAAGAAGGCCTTATAGAGAGATTTAATTTATCAGAAAAACAGGCACAGGCAATATTAGATATGAGATTGCAAAGACTTACTGGTCTTGAGAGGGAAAAGATAGAGTTAGAATACAAAGA
>DGES01000099.1:6646-7867 GCA_002386065.1 Firmicutes bacterium UBA3920 | reverse complement strand
GATGAACGTAGGACAGATATAGTCCCATATAGGCATGATATAGAAATAGAAGATCTTATAGATGAGCATGATGTGGTAATAACATTGACACATTATGGATATGTCAAGAGAACACCATTATCTGAATATAGGAGTCAGCGGCGGGGTGGTAAGGGTATAACAGGTCTCTCTACTAGAGAAGAAGATTTTATAAAGGATATGTATATAACCTCTACCCATCAACGCCTTCTTATATTTACTAGCTTAGGTAGGGTATATGAGCTCAAGGCATATGAAATACCAGAAGCTAGTAGGCAGGCTAAGGGTACTGCAATTGTTAATATACTTCAGCTGCAGCCTAATGAGAAGATACAAGCTTTTATTCCAGTAATAGATGATGCAGATGAGGAGTATTATTTGTTTATGGCTACACGCAAAGGTATTGTAAAAAAGACACCTTTATCAGATTTTGAAAACATAAGGAGAGGTGGCATAATTGCCATCAATTTAAGGGAAGGCGATGAGCTTGTCGGAGTAAAGCTCACAGATGGAGATAGGGAGATATTACTTGCCACAAGTTTAGGTAAAGTTATAAGATTTCATGAATCAGATGTAAGGGTTATGGGAAGAAACACAATGGGCGTTAAGGGTATAGCCCTTGATGATGACGATTTTGTAATAGATATGGAAGTTGTGCGCGATGGTGGATATGTGCTTACGGTAAGTGAAAACGGAATTGGAAAGCTAACTCCAATAGATGAATATAGGTCTCAGACTCGTGGCGGTAAGGGAATACTTACTATGAATCGAACTAAAAAAACTGGTAATTTGGTTGCATTAAAGATTGTAGATGTAGATGATGATATTATGATGATAAATTCAAATGGTATAATTATACGCATACCAGCAGAGGAGATATCTGTAATGGGTAGAAATACCCAAGGTGTTACCCTTATGAAGATGGCAGAAGGAGAAAAAGTCGTAGCTGTAGCTAGAGTAGAAGATGATAATGAAGAAGATGATAATGAAGATAATAGTAATGACATAGATCAAGAAGATGAAGATAATTAAAAGTCAAAAGGAAGGGGCTATTTTTCAACAGCCTCTTCCTTTTGACTTTATGCCTTATAGGAAGAATATAATTAAAATTTAAGACATTTTCATTATTAAATTTCCATATAAAAGTCTTATGTTTTTATTAAATAATATATATTTCAAAAGTAAAAAAAGAAAGTGTAAAAA
>DGES01000099.1:2068-6479 GCA_002386065.1 Firmicutes bacterium UBA3920 | reverse complement strand
AAAAAAGTATAATACTTGTATTTAGTATAAAATATTGATACAATATACAGTAATATAAATCTAGAGTTCATATATTTAGCCTTTTTAAAAATAATGGCGGCTAATGAGAGTTTTTGAATATCGAAGGGAGGTAATCTGTTACATATGAAAATGTAACAGGAGGTAGGATGGAAGAAATAAAAGTTATAAAGACACAAAATCCTAAGGAAAAACCTAGGGAAGAAGAACTAGCATTTGGCAATATATTTACTGATCATATGTTTGTAATGGACTATAATCCAGAAAAAGGTTGGCATGATGCAAGGATAATCCCCTATGGTTCTTCGGAATATGAACCATCTTTAATGGTATTTCACTATGGTCAGGCTATATTCGAGGGCATGAAGGCATATAAAAACACTAAAGGGGAGGCTGTGATATTTCGACCCCGCGATGGTTTTTTAAGGTTAAACAGATCTGCTGAACGTCTATGTATTCCTAAAATTGATGTAGATTTTGCCATTAGCGCATTAAAAGAACTTGTAGACATTGAAAGGGATTGGATTCCTAAGTCAAAGGGTACAGCTTTATATATAAGACCATTTGTTATTTCCACCGATTCATCTTTAGGAGTGCGAGAATCTAATACATATAGATTTTTTATAATATTATCTCCGGTGGGAGCATATTATGCAGAGGGCTTTAAACCTGTAAAAATATATGTAACTGAAAAACATTCAAGGGCAGCTAAAGGTGGAACAGGTGCAGCCAAGACACCGGGTAATTATGCAGCTAGCTTATATGCAGGAAAGGTTGCAAAGGAAAAGGGATATACCCAAGTATTATGGCTTGATGCATGTAAACATAAATATGTAGAAGAAGTAGGAACTATGAATATATTCTTTAAGATAGACGGAAAGCTAGTTACTCCCACGCTGGAGACTGGTACTATACTTCCTGGTATAACGCGCGATTCTGTCATAAAGATGGCTAAAAGACTAGGTTATGAAGTAGAGGAGAGGCTCATATCCATAGATGAGGTATTTAAATCATATGATGAAGGAAAATTAGAAGAAGTTTTTGGGACAGGAACTGCAGCTGTAATTTCACCAGTTGGCACACTTGCTTGGAGAGATAGGGAGATATTAATAAATGACGGTAAGATGGGTGAAACTTCAAAAGAACTATACGAGAACATAACAGCAATCCAATATGGAACAAAAGAAGATCCGTTCGGTTGGATTGAGAAGGTTTAATAAAAAAATTATCCCCAACTTGAGAGTTGGGGATAATTTTTTTGGCTTTTACATAAAAGAATATATGTTTATATAGTATAAAAATGTGGATAAAATATGAATAAAGTATCCCCAAAATCGTGTTAAACATGTGGAAAGTGTGGATAAGTCTGGGGATTACTCTATTTTACTAATGAAAAAGGGATTATGTTATGTGGATAACTTTGTTGTTAACTTTTTTATTTAATTCACAAGCTTGTGGAAAAAACAAAAACCGTTTTTTCAATTTTTTATTTAGCGCATTCGTCTATTATGTTTAAGATAATGTCGATACTATTTCCAATGTCTTTGATTTTCATATTGTGTATATACATAGCCCTATTTTTATATACTTCTAGTATTGCAGAATATAATGTATCATCTGTCATGTCTTCTTGAAATAACACCTTGCTAAAGCCTTGTCTCTCAAAAGATTTGGCATTGTATATCTGATCTCCTCTACTGGCACTTAGTGGTAGGGGTATTAAGAGGGCAGGCTTTTTGAGGGCTAGGAGCTCGTGTATAGTATTTGCGCCGGCGCGAGATACTACTATATCAGCAGCAGCCATTAGATGGGGTAATTCATCGTTCACATATTCAAATTGTTTATAACCTTTGACATCTAAAAGATCTTTATCAATATTTCCCTTTCCACATATATGAATAATTTGAAATTGTCTTAAAAGTCTTTGTAGTATATTTCTTATGGCTTCGTTGATAGCCACAGCTCCAAGACTTCCACCTATAATTAATATAACAGGTTTTTCATCATTAAACCTGCATATACTCAATCCAAAGGACTTATTTCCCTTTAAAAGTTCCGGTCTTATAGGTGTACCTGTATGTATGGCTTTTCCTTCTTTAAAATACTTTACTGTCTCTGGAAAAGTCGTACATACTTTCTTTGCAAATTTTGTTGCAATTTTATTTGCAAGTCCAGGAGTAAAGTCAGATTCATGTACTATTACAGGAACATTATTGACCCATGCGCCTATAACCACGGGTACTGATACAAATCCACCTTTTGAAAATACTACTTTAGGTTTTAATTTTCGTATAATATTTGTCGATTGACCTACTCCATACAATACCCTAAAGGGGTCAGATATATTTTTTATATCCATATATCGTCTAAATTTTCCAGATTTAACGGAGTAATATTTAACTTCTGGTATTTGAGATATCAAATCACTTTCAATTCCATCTTTTGTTCCAATGTAGTGGATCTCATATCCCCTATCTTTGAGATAGGGGATGAGTGCAATATTAGGTATTACATGGCCTGCTGTACCGCCACCTGTAAGGACAATTTTCTTCAACTAAGATCCTCTCCTTTACTTATACTCTCTCAGGAGCTTTAAGTCCTATAAGTTTTAAACCGTTTGCCAATGTGTTTTTAGTGGCAAAAGTTAAGGCAATTCGACCCTTTTTAATATCTGTATCTTCAGCGTTTAATATTGAATGATTGTGATAGAACCTATTAAAATCTTGGGCAAGATCTACCAGATAGCGTGTAATTATTGAAGGTTCTAATTCTTCCATAGCCTCCATAATTCTTTCTGGGAATAGAGATAGAGTTTTAACAAGATTAAATTCTTCTTTGCTTTTGATGAGAGAGGGATCAAAAGAGTCATATGTGTCTATATCGGCTTTGGATAGCACACTACATGCTCTAGCGTGGGTATACTGAACATAAGGACCAGTTTCCCCATCAAAATTCAATATTTCATCCCACGAGAATGATATATCTTTTATACGGTTGGTACTAAGATCACTAAATATGATGGCACCTACTCCTATCTGTCTAGCAATCTCCTCTTTATGTTCAAGGTCAGGATTTTTTTCGTTGATTATACTGAGCGTCTTGTCTATAGCCTCTCTCAACACATCTTCTAGTAATACTACCTTACCTTTTCTGGTTGCCATCTTTTCGCCGCCTATACTTATGGTGCCAAACGGTACATGGATGAGCCTATCTGCCCAGTCGTATCCCATGAGTTCTATTACTTTAAACCACTGCTTAAAATGGAGGCTCTGCGCAGCTCCTGTTACATATATACATTTATCAAAGTTATACTTTTTCTTTCTATAAATAGCAGCTGCAATATCTCGAGTTGCATACAAAGTACTTCCATCTTTTTTTAAAATAAGGCAAGGAGGCATTCCATATTCTTCTAGGTCAACTATAAGGGCACCTTCACTTTCGGTAAGGAGATTTTTTTCCTTCAACTCTTCTATGACGGCATCTATTTTATCATTGTAAAAACTCTCTCCTGCATATGAGTCGAAATGTATGTCTAAGAGATCATATATACGAGAGAATTCCTTGAGACTTATGTCTTTGAACCATTGCCAGAGTTCAAGAGCTTCTTTATCTCCTTGTTCCATCTTTGTAAACCATGCTCTTGCTTCGTCGTCTAATTCAGGATTTTTTTCAGCTTCTTCATGATATTTTACATAGAGCTTCATGAGCTCCTTTATCTGATATTTTTCCACCCTCTCTTTGTCTCCCCATTTTTTGTAGGCCACTATGAGTTTACCGAATTGAGTCCCCCAGTCACCTAAATGGTTTATTCCTATACAATTGTAACCTGCAAATTTAAATATATGATATAGGGCATTGCCTATGGAAGTTGACCTAAGGTGGCCTATGTGGAATGGTTTTGCAATATTGGGGGCAGAATAATCTATTACAATATTCTTTCCTTTTCCAATATTGGAAGATCCATATGCATCCTTTTCCTTCATAATTCTATCTACAGTCTCTTCTATAAATATGTCCCTGTTTACAAAAAAATTCAAATAGCCAGAGACAGACTCTATCCTATCAATATATTTATTCTTGGGTAAAATATCAGCTAATTCATCAGCTATTTGAACAGGGGACTTTTTTAAGATGCGACTTAATTTAAAACAAGGTAGTGCGACATCACCCATATCTGAATTTGGTGGATATTCAAGTATATTTATGATTTCATCTGCTGTCAATGTATCTACTTTATCGCTTATCATATGCGCTATAGTATTCTTTATATTCAGCATAAACTATACTCCTTTCGTATGCTTAATTTTTAATTAATGATATCATATTATGGGCAAAAAAACATCTTTAACAAAAGCTTTTTTGCATTCAATTTAAATTAACTGAGTTTTCTAAA
>DGES01000099.1:0-1822 GCA_002386065.1 Firmicutes bacterium UBA3920 | reverse complement strand
AAAGTTGTGTAAAACCAAAGTGTGATAATAGTTGTATTCAATTAAGAAAAAATAATATAGGAGGATTAAAAATGGGAGAAGTTAGAACACGATTTGCCCCCAGTCCTACTGGATATATGCATATAGGAAACTTGAGGACTGCCCTTTATGCATATCTCATTGCAAAGAGCAATGATGGTAAATTTATACTTCGTATAGAGGATACCGATCAAGACAGATATGTAGAAGGTGCAATTGATGTGATCTATAATACACTTAAAATAGTTGGTATAGAACACGATGAAGGACCAGATATAGGAGGCGACTATGGACCATACATCCAAAGTGAAAGGAAGGAAATATATCAAAAATATATAAAGGAACTCATAGACAAAGGCGATGCATATTATTGCTTTTGTAGTAAGGAACGCCTAGAAAACTTGAGACAAGAGAGTAAAAATAAAAAGATTCCCTTTAGATATGATGGTCATTGCAGAAACTTGACAAAGGCCGAGGTAGAGGAAAAGTTAGCAGCAGGGGAGAAATATGTAATAAGGCAGAAAGTACCACAAACAGGGACGACTACCTTTAAAGATGAAGTATTTGGAAAAATTACCGTTGAGAATTCATCCCTTGATGATAGCATACTTATAAAATCAGATGGTATGCCCACATATAACTTTGCAAATGTAGTAGATGACCATTTAATGGCTATAACTCATGTAGTAAGAGGTAGTGAATATCTATCATCTACACCAAAATACAATCTATTATACAAAGCCTTTGGTTGGGAGATACCTATTTATGTGCATCTTCCACTTATACTTAGAGAAGATGGTAAAAAATTAAGTAAGAGGGAGGGAGATGCATCGTTTGAGGATTTATATCGCAAGGGCTTCTTAAAAGAGGCCATAATAAACTATATAGCCTTGCTAGGATGGAGTCCTGGGACAGAACAAGAATTATTTACACTAGACGAGCTTATAGAGAATTTTTCCATAGATGGCTTGAGTAAATCCCCTGCAATCTTCGATATGGAAAAGCTAAGATGGATGAATGGAGAGTATATAAGGAAACTTAGCCTAGATGAGTTCAAAGAAGTTGCAACTCCTTATTTTAAAAAGCCCATAAAGAAAAGAGATGTTGACTATGATGTTTTAAGTAGGCTTTTGCATACTAGAACAGAGGTGCTTTCTGAAATACCGGAGCAACTGGATTTTGTCGATGAATTACCAGATTATGATATAGAGCTCTACACCCATAAGAGGATGAAGACAAATCCAGAAAATGCACTTATACATTTGAAAGAGGCATATAAAGTATTAGAAGAGCTAGAAGATTGGAGCTTTGACAGTATTCATGATTCATTGATGGATCTTGTAAAAAAATTAGGAGTAAAAAACGGACAAGTTTTGTGGCCTGTTAGAGTAGCACTATCAGGAAAGCAGTATACACCTGGTGGAGCAATTGAGTTGGCAGAGCTCTTAGGTAAAGAAGAGACATTGAAGAGAATAAAGATAGGTATAGAAAAGCTATCAAGTAGGTAAAATAAAAGAAAAAATAAGAAGGTGTGATATATCATGCCTTCTTATTAAAAATTGGGATTCTCGTTTTTTTAATTTGTGCAAAGATTTAATATTTTGGCATATAAATAGGTAATAAAAAGCTGTCTATAAATTAATTCTGTTTACTTTTTGGTAGCAAGTTTTTAAAAATAGTGTATTGGCAGCACATAAAAAATATGTTAGCTTATTAAAGCTGTCTTTTTTGAGAGGACATTTTTTCAAATCAAACCCTAAGTTTTAGTAAGTTTTAGTTTGAGAGCTAATTGCGATGTACGCAG
>DGES01000002.1:2213-5549 GCA_002386065.1 Firmicutes bacterium UBA3920 | reverse complement strand
CTTACCAAAAAGCTCGAATATATATTGAGTAATTTCTTTCTTCCTAAACCTTTAAAAAATCAATAATTTCAATCGGTAATCTATAAATCCCTAGTAAAATTCGCAAAGTTAATAATATGCATAAAATCATACAATTTATTTGTTTTGCTTGCAAAAACTTAGGTTTGACTATCATTGACTTTTACATATATCTATGCTATATTTTATATACTATAAGGAGTGAATATAATATATATCCTTTATAATTAATCAAGTCATAGAAATTTATGACTTAAGCTAATTATATGATTTCATATTTATAATTGAAATATATAAATTTTTATTGATAGAGAAAGGAGCTATAGTTATGCCCTTACCGCTTTATTTTGATCCAACCATGGTAATACTTATACCAGCTATATTACTTGCAACATATGCTCAGATACGAGTTCAATCGACTTTCTCACGTTATTCTAAAATACAAGCCCGCTCCGGTCTCACCGGCGCAGAAGTTGCCAGACGACTTTTAGATGCAAATCATCTATATGATATTCCAGTCGAATTGACGAGTGGTAGATTATCTGATCACTATGACCCACGTAAAAAGGTACTCAGGCTATCTCCAGATGTATACCATTCTAGTTCACTCGCCGCTCTTGGAGTGGCTGCCCACGAAGTAGGACATGTCCTTCAAGATGAACTTGGTTATGTACCTTTTAATATGCGAATGGCAATAGTACCTTTAGCTACAATTGGATCCCAACTTGCGTTTCCACTGCTATTTATAGGACTACTGCTTAGAAATCAAGTTTTAGCTGAAATCGGAGTCTATGCATTTGGGCTAGCAGTACTATTTCAACTCATAACCTTACCGGTTGAATACAATGCAAGCCGCCGAGCCATTAAAGAGCTGTCAGCAGGCGGATATATAGCAAGTGATGAAATTCGACCCACAAAGAAGGTCCTTAATGCTGCAGCATTAACATACGTTGCGGCTACATTGATGGCTATAATGCAGCTACTTAGGCTAATGCTCATATCGGGTATGTTTGGCAGAGGTAGAGATGATTAAATAAAAATGGTATAGATATGAAAATAACAACAATTATAAAACAAGCTGTGGCAATACTAACTAAATTTTGCCACAGCTTGTTTTATACTAAATCCTAAAAAATCTAAAATATCCACAATGCGATTTTAAATTTACCATATAGCCACTTTTTATGCAAAATACACCGTCCATATGGCAAGATAATAAAATCTTCTCATTACTATTCAGAATAACTTATTAATAGAAAACTTCTCTATAAGATTAAATAAGCGAGAAGTTTGAATCCTCTTAATTACGGCATAGTATGTGATATGATAACCGTCAAAATATTATAGCATAAACCCTTTTATTTCTTTTCAACATACTTCCTTGCATCTATTGAAACTGCCACAATTATAATTATTCCTTTTATAATTATTTGAAGGTACGGATTTACACCTATAAAATTCAATCCATAATTTATAAATTGTAAAAGAATACTGCCTATTAATACTCCTGAAATTGTACCTACTCCTCCTGAAAAGGATACTCCTCCTACAACACATGCTGCTATAGCATCTAATTCATAGTTTTGTCCAGTAATACTTGTTGCCGATCCTATTCTAGCAACTTCTAAAAAACCTGCAATTCCATATAAAATTCCAGATATAAGATAAATAAGCATAATATTTTTAGTAATATTAACTCCAGAAACCTCTGCTGCCTCTGGGTTCCCACCTATCGCAAACATATTCTTCCCAAGTTTTGTTTTATTCCATATAAAAGACATTATAGCAGCTATTATTGCAGCATAAAATATTAGATATGGAATTTCTACATTACCAATCTTAAGTGCACCCCTTACAACAGATACATATCTATCATCCAAACCCGCAATAGGTTGTGCACCCAACGGAGGCCTGTCAATATAAATTAATGAAACACCATATGCTATAAGTTGAGTTCCTAATGTCACTATAAATGCATGTAGATTGAGTTTTGCTACACCAAAACCATTAATAAGAGCAAATATAGCACCTATGCCAACAGCTACTAACAATGGAATAATTAATGGCAATTGAGGTAAATCAGGGTACATCCTAGATGCATAATTTATATCTTGTAAAAGTGATGCAGATACAATACCAGTAAGCCCCAATATCCTTCCCGCTGAAAGGTCAGTTCCTTGTAGCACTATCAAACCTGCTACCCCCATAGCTAAAATTGCCCTTGTGGAAGCTTGGCTTAAAATATTTGTAAAGTTTTTAATAGATATAAATTTAGGGTTGATTATTATAACTCCTAAGATCATTACTCCCAATATAATATATAGTGCATAATTGAGCAATCCATCTATTACATTTTCTTTGACGTTAAGTTTTTCTCTCATTTGAGTCCACCTCTTATACTTATAAATATTTTGTTGCTAATTCCATTATTTTTTCTTGAGTCAAATTTTTAGTTTCATCTATACCTGCAATTTTACCATTTGACATAACTAATATTCTATCACATACACCTAAAAGCTCAGGCATTTCTGATGACACAAATATTATACTTTTATTATCATTTGCAAGATCAATCATCAATTTGTATATTTCATATTTAGCCCCTACATCAATCCCTCTAGTAGGCTCATCCATTAATAAAATATCTGGCTCAGTAAGTAACCATCTACCGATAATCACCTTCTGCTGATTCCCTCCAGAAAGATATTTAAGTAAAGTTCTCAAACTTGGAGTTTTTATATCTAATAGATCAACCATTCTTAAAGTATCATCTTTCATTTTTTTATCATCTAATGCTATAAAATTGACATAATTATCTATATTGGCAATAACTGTGTTAAGTTGGACATCCAAATTTTCAAATATTCCTTTGGCTCTTCTATCTTCAGTTATAAAAGCAAATCCATTTTCTATAGCAGTAATCGGATTATCGTTATATATTGGTTGTCCATAAAGAAATATTTCTCCCTTAGAACAAGAAGCTAAACCAAATATGCTTTCCAATAACTCAGTTCTCTTAGAGCCAACCAAACCAGCAACACCAAGTATTTCGCCTTCTCTTAATTCAAATGATATATCTTGTATTGATGGTTGATATCTCCCTGTGAGATTTTTCACTTCCAACATCACATCTTTAGGTTTGTTTGTCTTAGGCGGAAAGCGCTTAGTTAATTTTCTTCCTACCATCAGACTGATTATTTTATTCGTAGTTAAATTTTCCGTATCCTCTGTAGCTACCCATTCACCATCTCTCAAGACAGTAACTTCATCCGATATTTCTAATATTTCGTCCATTTTATGAGAAATATATATAATTCC
>DGES01000002.1:549-1980 GCA_002386065.1 Firmicutes bacterium UBA3920 | reverse complement strand
GATACGGCTTTCGCAATTTCTACCATCTGCCTTTCAGAAATTGATAAATTCCCTACCTTTTCTCTAGGATCTATATCTATACCTAAATCCTCAAATAACTCTTCGCAGTAGTTATACATTTTCTTTTGATCTATTATTATACCCTTTTGGGGATATCTGCCTAATAGTATATTATCCATCACATCTCTTTGAAGAACTTGATTTAATTCTTGATGTACCATGGATATACCGTTTTCTAAAGCTACTCGTGGATTTGGAAAATCAACCTGCTTACCTTCAATATAAATTTCTCCACTATCTTTGGTATATATTCCAAAGAGACATTTCATTAAAGTAGATTTTCCAGCTCCATTTTCCCCAACTAAAGCATGAACTGTACCATGTCTAACTTTAAAAGTAACATTATTCAAAGCTTTTACACCTGGAAACTCTTTTGAAATATTTATCATTTCGAGTAAATATTTTTCCGACATAATATATCACCACTTTTATTAATTACGATTCTACAAAACATACCTCTAACCACATAGTAGATAATTTTGATTTTTAGTCATTTAAATAAATTATCAATACATATCCAATATCTATTTGCTTTTCTACCTTAGTAAGTAATATTTAGTATGCAAACAAAAATTTTTTATAATAAATTCTACGAATATTTTTTTATTTATATTTGAAAATTCAAAGAATAACTATGTGCTAATTTAGAGAAATCGCGCACAAATAAATTAAATATTGATACGCGATTCCTCTAAATTAGATCTATTTATATGGTTGATAAGGAATTCTCACACAAATGCCTGTTTCATCATATTCATAAGATGTTCCTTCTAAAAAGTCTTTACCACTGGCTGCATTTACTGCAAGTGCATATACTGCCTTTGCCATTGCTTCACCGTCTTGTTTAACAGTTCCAGCCATTACTCCTTCTTTAATCAAGTTTACAGCTTCATCTGTGGCATCTACACCAAAGACTGGAATATATTTATCATCATCTCCCTTGTTATATCCAGCATTTTGTAAGGCTGCAATTGCACCTGCTGCCATAGAATCATTATTTGCTATTACAATTTCAATCTCATCACCAAATTTAGACATCCATGCCTCCATCGCTTGATATGCCTTTTCAGTATCCCAATTGGCAACCTGAAGTGCTAATTCTTCCGTTTCTATACCTTTTTCATTTAAAGTCTTAACTGAGTACTCGGTTCTTGCTATAGCTTCTGGGTTATCAGCATCTCCCATTAACATTACATACTGCATCACACCATCGCCATTTCTATCATAATCCCCTTCATTCCACACTTCAGCTATCATTTCTCCCTGAATGATACCAGCCTCTTCTATCTTTGTTCCTATAAACCTTGCTTTATCATACGTTTTTAATACTTCCGTATCTGGCTCTCTATTAAAAAATACAGTTGGAATATC
>DGES01000002.1:0-328 GCA_002386065.1 Firmicutes bacterium UBA3920 | reverse complement strand
TTAACAACTAAGGCATCTACGCCTTTTTCAATAAGTATATCGATTTGTTCATTTTGTTTTGATTGATCATTTTGAGAATCATTCATAAGAAGTGTTACATTTGGATCTTTTTCGGCTTCTTTTTCTAATGCCTGCCTTACCGTAGATATATATGTGTCATCATATTTATAAATTAATACACCAATCTCGAGTTCATCTGAATCTCCTGATGAACAAGCTACTAAGCATGTAGATAGCATAGCAACTATCAATAATAAAATTAAACTTTTTTTCAATTTAACCCCTCCTGTTTATCTTAGATTTTCTTACTAATTATAAACCTTATAAT
>DGES01000114.1:4972-5129 GCA_002386065.1 Firmicutes bacterium UBA3920 | reverse complement strand
AGATGTGTATAAGAGACAGAGCTATGACTCTATGGCTGAGAGTCTGCGAGGAGGATTATCTTTAGGACTCTGTGGTTTTGGTTTTTGGAGCCATGATATAGGAGGATTTGAAAACACTGCTACGCCAGATCTTTATAAGCGTTGGGCTGCCTTTGGT
>DGES01000114.1:711-4671 GCA_002386065.1 Firmicutes bacterium UBA3920 | reverse complement strand
GATGAAGAATCAGTGGATGTATTAAGGTTTTTCACAAACTTAAAATGTAGCTTAATGCCATATTTATTTAGCATGGCATGTCAAGCTCAAAATTATGGTATACCCATGATGCGTCCTATGGTATTAGAGTTTGAGGACGATCCGGCATGTGCGTATCTAGATAAGCAATATATGCTAGGAGATTCTATATTAGTTGCTCCTATATTCAACGAGACAGGTGAAGTATCCTATTATCTTCCTAAAGGCATTTGGACTAATTTGTTAACAGGGGAAACCGTAGAGGGAGGATGTTGGCGGAAGGAAAGACATGGTTATATGAGTCTTCCTTTAATGGTGAAACCAAATAGTATAGTTGGCATAGGTAATAGAGATGATAGACCAGATTATGACTATACAGATGAAATTACACTACATATCTTCCAACTTGAAGATAATTGTATTGCTACGAGTACTATATGTAATATGCAAGGAGAGGCAGAGCTTGAAGTAGAGGCAAAGAGATCAGGCAATCTTATAGAAATAACAGTGGAAGGGGCAGAAAAACCGTATAGAATTTGTTTGAGGAACATAAATAGAGCAAGAGTAGAAGGAGCTTCAGAGGTAATTCAAGGAGAAATGGGACTAGAGATGGTGCCTGAATCAAAAGTAAAGAGAGTAAAAGTTCAACTATTATAAAACATATGGTTTAGGTGAGATAGTAATCTTTCCGATATTTTGGAGTTAATACATTTAACCTTTAATATGCAGATAATAAAAGGATTGAAGATTAATGTATTTTATAGACTAGTTTGGTTTTATTTAGAATATTTATTTGGTTAGTAGGGTAATAAATGGAAATAATTTATTATCTCTATTTGCATAACTTAATTGTATTATATATGTGAGGTGGCTAATATATGGGAAAATATCCTTTTCAAAATCCTGATCTGCCATTGGCGGATAGAATAGAAGATCTTATATCGCGATTGACATTAGAAGAGAAGATAAGTTTGCTGCCTACAGAACAGGCAGCTATAGAGCGATTGGGGATACCAGAGTATTCAGTTGGAGGTGAGGCTGCTCATGGTGTAGCTTGGGTTGGTGAGGCAACGGTATTTCCACAACCGATAGGTCTTGCATGCACTTGGGATAAGATTTTATTACATAGAATAGGAGATGTAATTGGAACTGAGGCGAGGGCATATTATAAAAAACTAGGTTCGAAGGGAGGACTTACTCTATGGGCTCCTACAGTGGATATGGCAAGGGATCCCAGATGGGGGCGAACTGAAGAGGCCTATGGGGAAGACCCTTGCTTGGCTGGTGAGTTAACTAGTTATCTAATTAAAGGTATGCAAGGGGATCACCCTTTTTATCTCAAAATGGGGGCTACCTTAAAACATTTTTTTGCAAATAATAACGAATATGAACGTGGCACTTTTTCAGCAAGCATTGATCCTAGAAATATGAATGAATATTATTTCAATGCATTTAAACCATCTATAGTAAATGTTGGGACACGCTGTATTATGACAGCTTATAATGCTGTAAATGGGACGCCGTGTATAGTTATGCCCATTTTAAATGATATTGTAAAGGATGAATGGGGTTTACCTGGATTTATAGTGACAGATGCTGCTGACTTTAGTCAAACGGTTACTATGCATAAATACTATTCGTCATATTATGAAACTGCTGCGGCAGCCCTAAAAAATGGTGTAGATTGTATAACAGATGAGCCAGAACTTGTCATGGAATCGGTACGAGAGGCTATTTCAAAGGGTTTACTTGAAGAGACAGATATTGATAATGCTCTAAGAAATATATTTAGGGTTAGATTTCAATTAGGACAATTTGATCCACCATCACGCAATCCCTATACTAGTATATCTGAAACAGATCTTTGTTTGCCAGAACATAGACTATTGTCCAAAGAGGCAGCCAATAAGTCTGTTGTCCTTCTTAAAAATGAAAATGGGATACTTCCCATCGATAAGAATACTATAGATAGCGTTGCCGTAATTGGTCCCCTTGGTGATGTGGTATATACAGATTGGTATAGTGGTACCCTCCCCTATAAAATAACACCGTTTGAAGGAATAGATAGGAAAATGGGCAATAAGAATGTTACTTTTGCAGAGGGCTGTGATTGCATTGCATTAAAAGCGGTTGATAATGGCAAGTATATATCTGTAAGGGGAAATAATGATAATGTGTTGAGGGCTGAAGGAAATGTAATAGATAAAAATGAACTGTTTGATATAACCGACTGGGGTTGGGGTAACTTTACATTAAAATCCCACGCAAACGACAAATTTGTCAATGGAGGAGAGATTTTAACTGCATCTAAGGAGGAGGTTAGAAGCTGGTTTATAGAAGAAGCATTCAATATAATACCAAAAGAAGATGAATATATATTGAAGATGTGGGATGGCAAGTATGTGGCTATATGTGATGAAGACTATACTTTATGTGGAGTAGAAAGTGATGAAGATGCATCTAGATTTGAGTTAGAACTTCTAACAGATGGTATGGACGAAGCAGTTTCTATAGCCAGAGATGCGGATCTATCCATTGTGTTTGTAGGTAATAATCCATATATAAATGGAAAAGAGAACTATGATAGGCCTGATATTGTACTGCCTCCAGCACAAGAAAATCTTCTAGAAGCGGTATATGAGGTTAATCCCAACACTATTATGGTAGTGGTAGGTAGTTATCCATTTGCCATAAATTGGGCAGATGAAAATATTCCAGCTATTTTATATACTTCTCATGCAGGTCAGGAAATAGGTAGTGCACTTGCTGATATAATATTTGGAGATTACAGCCCTGCAGGTAGATTAAACATGACATGGTATAAATCTGTAGAGCAGATTCCCCCTATTACGGATTATGATATTATCAAGGGAAAGCGTACGTATATGTATTTTGATGAGGAACCTCTTTATTCCTTTGGGTATGGGCTTACATATACGGATTTTAGCTATGCGAATCTAAAAATAACTCCGAAGACTGTAAAATCAGATGAAGAAGCGGAGATTGCATTTTATGTTAAGAATATAGGTAATAGAGATAGTGATGAGGTTGTTCAGTTATATATAACGGCCTGTGATTCTAGGGTTAAAAGGCCTATAAAGGAGTTGAAATGTTTTGAGAGAATACATCTACGTGCTGGAGAAATTAAGATGGTAAAATTTACTTTTCAAGCTGAAGAATTAGCTTTTTGGGATGTGACGCGAGAAAAGTTTTGTGTTGAAACAGGTAAATATGATATATTGATAGGTGCTTCTTCTGAAGATATAAGGCTAAAAGAGACTATAGAAGTGATAGGTGAAACAATACCTTCTAGAGACCTTACACAACTGACTAAGGCAAAAAATTATGATGATTATAGTTTCGGTCATATTATTTTAGATGAAGGAGAAGAATGGGAGACATGTGTAGTTGCTCGAGATGATAGGGCTTGGATTGCATTTAAAGATGTTGAATTTTCAAGTGATGTTAGTAAATTTGAAGCTAGGGTATTGAATATTGAACATGATGGATTACTGCAAATAGTATTAGATAACTTAGATGGGGATGTTATGGGAGAATGTAAAGTACCTTGCAATGGAGAACAGGCGACCTGGAGGACTATTTCATGTGATTTAGATAAAAACATATCAGGTATACATGATATATTTATTAAATTAAATGCAGCGTTTAATTTAATGTGGTTTAGATTTTATTAAGTACTTAATAAAATAGTAGTAATGGACTTATTATACTATTTTATCTAATGTGGTATGGATAATTAAGAAAAAATAGTTATCCCTAAAATTTATATATGCCCCTGGACTCATAGTTAAAACCAGAAGCTATTTAATATTTTAATGTGGGTTTTGATTATGAGTCATTTTTATATAGTGGGGGAAAAATTATAATTGCTTTTTCCCCCACTATATGGTAGAATAACCTTGTATATAAGGAGGGGATATT
>DGES01000114.1:0-403 GCA_002386065.1 Firmicutes bacterium UBA3920 | reverse complement strand
AGTGCCGCTGCGTTTATGATACTTACAATAATATTGAGTTTAGTTAGTAAATAGATTAAACGACCGAATATAAAGTAGGTCGTTTTTTTAAATTCTGTTTAATACTTGTTAATAGGGTGAATAATATATGAGGAGTAGTTTGTGATAAGAGGTGGACAAAACATATGAATATAAAGCAGAGAATATTAGAATTATATACTATAGATAAATATAATCCGTTGTATATAGAAGAGATGATGGAGATATTAGGCATAGATAAAGATGAGCGGGAAATGCTAGAGATTGCCTTGGGGCAGATGGTAAATGATGGCCAACTGGTAAAAACCAGAAAGGGAAAATTTGCCATACCTGAAATTTTAGGTATGCTCGCTGGAAGGATACAGGGTAATTCCTGTCTCTTATA
>DGES01000061.1:5662-5984 GCA_002386065.1 Firmicutes bacterium UBA3920 | reverse complement strand
AAAGATATTGACAGAGCCTAAAAATGCTCTAATAAAGCAATATCAAAAGCTATTTGAATTGGATGGAGTTACATTAGAGTTTGAAGAAGAAGCCCTTAAGATGATAGCTAAAAAAGCTATCGAACGTAAGACTGGGGCTAGGGGACTTAGATCTATATTAGAGAGTATAATGTTAAATGTTATGTATGATATACCTTCTAGAGATGATGTGGAGAAGTGTATTGTCACAAAAGATACAGTACTCAATAATGCCGATCCTATACTAATTTTGACTGATGGACAAAAGATAAAAAAATCCAACAAAAAGCAAAAAGAAAAGAAA
>DGES01000061.1:3360-5408 GCA_002386065.1 Firmicutes bacterium UBA3920 | reverse complement strand
TATTTTTCTCTCTAGGGATAAAATTTCTATTATTTTAGCATAATAATAGAAAGAAAAGCCTAGAGGGAGGAGGTTTTAATAATTGACAGGTGTACTGGTTTTTATACAGTTCTTCTTTAGTATAGTGATAGGACTGTATTTTTTAAGCCTATTAAAGGGACAACAGGTAAATAAAACAGCAGTAGATAAAGAATCTCGAAAGGAGCTTGAAAGATTAAGACAAATGAGAGAGATTACACTTACAGAACCCCTTTCTGAAAAGACCAGACCAAGTAGTTTTGATGAGATAATAGGACAAGAAGAGGGAATAAAGGCATTAAGAGCGGCACTATGTAGCCCAAACCCACAACATGTGATAATATACGGCCCTCCAGGAGTGGGTAAGACTTGTGCGGCTCGATTGGTATTAGAAGAAGCTAAACATACATTTAATTCACCTTTTAGAAAAGATGCTAAGTTCATAGAGATGGATGCTACCTCAATACGATTTGATGAGCGAAGTATAGCAGATCCGCTTATAGGTTCTGTGCATGATCCAATATATCAAGGTGCAGGTCCTTTGGGTGTAGCAGGAATTCCTCAACCCAAACCAGGAGCAGTCACTAAGGCCCACGGTGGCATATTATTTTTAGATGAGATAGGAGAGTTACATCCTATACAGATGAATAAATTGTTGAAGGTGTTGGAAGATAGGAAAGTATTCCTCGAAAGTGCATATTATAATTCGCAAGATAGCAATATTCCTGGACATATACATGATATATTTCAAAATGGGTTGCCAGCAGATTTTAGGTTAGTAGGGGCAACAACTAGAAATCCTAGCGAGATTTCTCCGGCTATAAGATCTAGGTGTTTAGAGATATTTTTCAGGGCGTTAAACCAGGAAGAGATAATGATAATTACAAAAAACGGTGCTGAGAAAGGTGGTTTTTCTATAGAAGAAAGAGCGGCAGAACTTGTATGTAGTTATGCGACTAATGGTAGAGAAGCTATAAATATGGTTCAGTTAGCAGGAGGTTTGGCACTTACAGGTGGAAGACGAAAAATTCAGATAGAAGATATAGAATGGGTAATAAATTGTGGCAATTATAATCGGAGACCGGAGAAATCTATTCCACTGTCACCACAAATAGGATGTGTAAATGGACTCGCAGTATATGGTCCTAATCTTGGTACTATAATGGATATTGAGGCTGTAGCTATACCGACACTCAAAGGGAAGGGAACATTGACAATAACGGGCATGATAGACGAAGAGGAAATAGGTTCAGATATGAAGCGTCTCAAGAGAAAAAGTACGGCACGGAGTTCTGTAGACAATGTGGTAACAGTTATGAGGAAGTATTTAGATATTGATACTAAGGATTATGATATTCATCTAAATTTTCCAGGAGGGGTGCCAGTAGATGGGCCATCTGCAGGTATTGGAATAATAACTGCCATATATTCGGCTGTAGAGAATATACCAATTGATAATACATTGGCCATGACAGGTGAAGTATCTATCCGAGGTGATATAAAGCCAGTTGGAGGCATTCCTATTAAAATAGAGGCGGCTAAATTGGCAGGAGCTAGGAAGGTAATAATTCCTAGAGACAACTGGCAGGATGGATTTAAAGCAACTCATATGGATATAATTCCTGTAACTCGTATAGAAGAGGTTATAGCCCAAGCCCTATATGGTGGAGATGATGATAGGCATATAAAGCACAATGTGCAAGATGACAAATTACTAAGTGCTTTAGGAAACTAATACAAAAAACCAGGTTAATCCTGGTTTTTTTATATTTCGATATATGTTAATATATTAGTATACAATAGATCGGTTTAAAATGGTTATATATGGTTAAATAAGAATATGTAGATAAAGATAGTGAGTATGAGGACTTATTATACAGAGGAGATGATAGCATGGCTGACCGAGTAAGAGACATAAAAGAGCTCCCTCTCCTTGCTTTGAGGGGTTTGACGGTTTTTCCCAATATGGTATTATACTTTGATGTCGGAAGATATAAGTCTATATCGGCTATAGAAGAGGCCATGGAACT
>DGES01000061.1:2135-3031 GCA_002386065.1 Firmicutes bacterium UBA3920 | reverse complement strand
AGGGGTAGAATAATAGAGTATACCCAGTATGAACCATATTTTAAAGTAAAAGTAGAGGAAGAATCTTTTGACTATAGTGAAGAAGAAATATTGAAGCAGGAAGCTTTGATGAGGAGTATATTAGATATATTTGATGATTATATCAAGTTGAGTAATAAGGTATCGCCGGAGCTTATTATTTCTGTACAAGATGTAGATGAACCTGGAAATTTAGCGGATATAATTGCGGCTAATATACTTGTAAAAACTGAAGATAAGCAGAGTATATTAAATGAGTTAAATCCTGTGAAAAGATTAGAAAAACTATATGGTATGTTGTCCAAGGAAATACAGATATTAGAAATTGAGAATGAGATAAATAAGAAGATAAAAAAACAGCTAGATAATATGCAAAAAGAATATTACTTAAGGGAACAACTCAAGGCAATAAAAGAGGAATTGGGAGAATACGATAGTGTTGTAAATGAAATTGATGAATATAGGGAAAAGATAGAAGAATCTAATTTACCTGAAGAGGTATATGATAGGGTTACAAAAGAATTAAATAGATTGTCTTTGATGTCTCCTATGTCAGCAGAAGCTGGAGTAATAAGAAATTATATCGATTGTATATTGGAATTACCTTGGAATGAGGAGACGAAAGATAATGATGATCTAAAGAGGGCTGCTAAGATATTGGATGAAGATCATTATGGCCTTGATGATGTAAAGGAGCGTATTATTGAATATTTAGCGGTAAAACAGCTGACAGATGATATGAGAGGACCTATACTCTGTTTTGTAGGTCCACCTGGAGTGGGTAAAACGTCAATAGCCAGATCCATAGCAAGAGCACTGGATAGAAAGTTTGTCAGGATGTCTTTAGGTGGAGTTAGGGATGAGGCCGAGATAAGGGG
>DGES01000061.1:0-1926 GCA_002386065.1 Firmicutes bacterium UBA3920 | reverse complement strand
ATACCTGGTAGGATAATATCAGGTATTAGGGAGGCTGGTACTAAAAATCCTGTGTTTCTCCTAGACGAAATAGATAAAATGGGCAGTGATTTCAGAGGTGATCCTACATCTGCTTTACTTGAAGTACTAGATAGGGAGCAAAATTTTGAATACAGGGATCACTATATAGATCTTCCCTTTGATTTATCGAAAGTTTTATTTATCACTACGGCCAATACTATAGACACCATACCCAAACCATTGCTAGACAGGATAGAGGTGATAAGAATTGCTGGGTATACCGAGGAAGAAAAGCTAAATATTGCTACTAAATATTTAATACCTAAACAGCTAAAAGAACATGGATTAAAAGAGAGGAGCATATTAATATCTGATAATACTATTTTGCATATAATAAAATATTATACTAGGGAAGCAGGTGTGCGAAATTTAGAACGAGAAATAGCTAAACTTTGTAGAAAGGCAGCCAGGAGAATAATTGAAACGGGGCAAACAAGTGTGAGGATAAGTACTAATAATCTAGATAAATATTTAGGTATACCTAGATATCAATATAATAAGATAGAAAAAAGAGCACAAATAGGAGTTGTAACAGGTCTTGCTTGGACAGCAGTAGGAGGGGAAGTTTTGTCGGTTGAAGCCATTGCAATGCCTGGAGTAGGCAAACTTAATCTAACAGGTAAATTAGGTGCTGTAATGAAAGAATCTGCAAATGCAGGACTTAGCTATATAAGGTCGAAGGCGAAGGAATTTGGTATTGATCCTCATTTTTATAAAAATACAGACATACATGTACATGTACCAGAAGGTGCCATACCTAAAGATGGACCATCGGCAGGTATTACTATGGCTACGGCTATGCTTTCTGCACTTTCACAGATACCAGTAAAAAATAATATAGCTATGACTGGTGAGATAACATTGAGTGGTAGGGTGTTGCCTATAGGAGGCTTGAAGGAAAAGGCATTAGCCGCCCATAGGGCAGGTATAGAGAGACTTATAATTCCTCTAGAAAACAAAAAAGATATAGAAGAGATACCTATTAATATAAGGAAAAAATTAGATATATTGCTAGTTGAACATATGGATGATGTGTTAAAGTACTCGCTTGTCAGTATGCCAAAACCAAGAAGGGAAATGGCAGAAAAGGATACTATAAATAGGATTAATATATCAGCAGAAAATAGTTATCAGATGGAGGATGTGATTACTTGATCAATGTAAAAAATGCTCGCTATATAACTAGTGCTGTCGAGCCAAAGGACTATCCGAAGGACGATAGGCCACATGTGGTTTTAGTGGGGAAATCGAATGTTGGAAAATCTTCATTTATAAATTGTATAACAAATAACAAAAAACTTGCTCATACGAGTAGCCAACCAGGTAAGACGCGAACCATAAATTTTTACCTCATAGATAATAAATTTTATATAGTGGACCTACCAGGATATGGATATGCTAAGGTCTCAAAACAAGAGCAACTAGATTGGGGAGACATGATAGATAGGTATCTTCATGAGACCTCTAATATAGCTGCTATATTTCATATCTTGGACATAAGGCACCCACCTACACTATTGGATAAGCAGATGGGCGCATGGCTTCAATTTTACCAATTTCCAGTTGTAGGAATTGCAACTAAAGCAGACAAAATAGGTAAATCTAGATGGAAATCACAGATGGAGCTTATAAGACGAGAATTGGGCTGGTCACAGTTTGTGCCAATTATCCCCTTTTCTTCAATTACTACACAAGGTAAGAACAGAATCATTGAACTTTTAGATATTTATATTGAGAATTATTATGATAGATAATCATCTGTGTAGATCATTGAGTTAGTCTATTGTTTAAGGTTGTTGTCTTCTTCATTCCTAATGATTATCTTTGTATTACCTACATTTAAAATTTCCTCCATTTCTCCCTTTT
>DGES01000079.1:2686-14772 GCA_002386065.1 Firmicutes bacterium UBA3920 | reverse complement strand
TATAATTATATTCTTTCATCTGATGCCCATTTTTTGGGAGACATAATGGAGAGGGAGATGTTTGTAGACCTTCAATATCTTGATGCTTATGAACTTTTATCCTTGTTTAGAAAATAACAAAGATTCTCTGAATTATAGAATTTTAAATAAATATTATTGCATTTTAAAGATATTATATTTAATATGCATATTTTTTTGTGTAAAAGTTTATGTATTTTTTCAAAATTTATCATTATATAAATAAATGACAAAAATCATTCGTTATGGTACAATAACCTAGGATATTTGTTTGTGATTTTTTTATCAAAAAAGAAGCATACAAATATTGGATATATACTTGTTGAGGGAGGGAAACAATTATGTCAGTTTCATTTATTGAGAAAAATAAAGAGAAATTTGAAGCACTTAAAAAGGTAATTGACGAAAAAAAATCAGATAAAGGTCCACTTATGCCGATTTTACAGCAGGCCCAAGAGATATTTGGTTATCTACCTATAGAGGTGCAAAACTTTATAGCAGAAGAGCTGGATATACCAATTACCGATGTATATGGAGTTGCTACATTTTATTCCCAGTTTTCACTTAAACCCAAGGGGAAATATCGCATCGGTGTATGCTTAGGAACGGCATGTTATGTAAAAGGTGCCCAGCAAGTACTAGATGAACTGTCAAAAGTACTTGATATAGATGTGGGTAGTACTACAGAAGATGGTACCTTTACACTTGAGGCAACAAGGTGCTTGGGTGCATGTGGTCTTGCACCTGTAATAATGATAAATGATGATGTATATGGAAGGTTAGAACCAGATGATATACCAGAGATAATAGCAAAGTATAAATAGCCATGAGGGATATATCACTTCATATATTAGATATTGTGCAAAATTCCATTGCTGCCCAGGCAACAATTGTGGAAATAGAGGTATGTGAAGATAAGATCCATGATACCTTAACTATTTCGATTTCCGATAATGGTTCTGGTATGGATAGACAGATGATAGAGAAGATACTTGATCCTTTTTGCACAACAAGGACTACAAGGAAGGTGGGATTGGGATTACCACTTTTGAAGGCAGCAGCTGAGAGGAGCGGTGGATATATCCATATAGATTCTAAACTTGGTAAAGGCACAACAGTAAAAGCAGTGTTTAGAATAAGTCACATTGATAGGCCTCCACTAGGACGGCTTGATAGAACAATAGTTTCACTTATTGTATGTAATCCAGAGATAGAATATATATATAGACATATTACAGATAAAGGCGAATTTGTATTAGATACCAGAGATATAAAAAGAAAAATAGAGGGAATATCCATAACCCAACCTGAGGTGCTCAAATTTATAGGAGAGTACATAGAGGATGGGATTAGAAAAATAGGCGGAGGTGTTATTTCTTGAAGAGTTTAGAGGAATTAGAAGAGATAAGAAAGAAAACCTTGGAGTCGGTCAATATAAGGACAGATAGAAAAAACACTCGTGTTGTAGTGGGAATGGGTACTTGTGGTATAGCAGCAGGTGCAAGGCCTGTGTTGCTTGCGTTTTTGGAAGAGATAAATAAGCGTAATTTAAACGATGTCATTGTAACCCAGACAGGCTGTATAGGTGTTTGCAGACTAGAGCCCATTGTTGAAGTATATACACCAGGTGAAGAAAAGGTCACATATGTAAAGATGACACCGGAAAAAGTACGCAAAATTGTATCAGATCATATAGTCAATGGACAAGTTGTAAAGGAATATACAATTGGAGCTTATGAGGAGCAGGATAAATAGAATAACTATCGTAGGGGGGAATTAGTATGCAATTATATCGTTCACATGTTCTGGTTTGTGGAGGGACTGGATGTCACTCTTCGGGCTCGGATGATGTAATACGAGTATTTAATGAAGAATTAGAAAAACATAACCTTCAAGATGAAGTCAAGGTTGTAAGGACAGGTTGCTTTGGACTGTGCGAGGTAGGGCCTATTGTAATCGTATATCCAGAAGGTGCCTTTTACAGCAGGATTAAGGCTGAGGACGTACCTGAGATAGTGTCTGAGCACTTATTGAAAGGACGTATTGTTAAAAGGCTTTTATATCATGATGCAGTTCATGAAGATGAAACTGCTAAATCTCTAGACGAAATGGAATTTTATAAAAAGCAAAGGCGTATTGCTTTAAGACATTGCGGTGTCATAGATCCGGAAAATATAGATGAATATATAGCATTTGAAGGCTATAAGGCTCTTGGGAAAGTATTGACTGAAATGAAACCTGAAGAAGTTATAGATACAATAAAGGCATCAGGACTTCGTGGAAGAGGAGGTGCTGGATTTCCTACAGGTCTCAAATGGGAATTTACTGCAAAGGCAGAAGGTGACAAAAAATATGTATGCTGTAATGCCGATGAAGGTGATCCAGGTGCCTTCATGGACAGGAGTATATTAGAGGGAGATCCCCATTCAGTACTAGAAGCTATGACAATAGCTGGTTATGCAGTGGGGGCAGATCAAGGTTATATATATGTAAGAGCAGAATACCCAATAGCTGTTAGAAGGTTATCTATAGCCATAGAACAGGCTAAAGAATATGGTCTGCTAGGTGAGAATATATTCGGAACAGATTTCAGCTTTGATATTGGTATAAGATTAGGCGCCGGCGCATTTGTGTGCGGTGAAGAAACGGCCCTTATGGCATCTATAGAAGGTCATAGGGGAGAACCAAGACCAAGGCCACCTTTCCCAGCACAAAAGGGTGTATTTGGAAAGCCCACTTTGCTAAACAACGTAGAAACCTATGCCAATATTACTAAGATAATATTAGATGGACCAGAAAAGTTTAGAGAGATAGGTACAGAAAAGAGCAAGGGTACTAAGGTATTTGCTTTAGGAGGCAATATAAATAACACTGGTCTTGTAGAGATTCCAATGGGTACAACATTAAGAGAGATAGTGTATGAAATAGGAGGAGGCATACCTGGTGGTAAAAAATTCAAAGCTGCTCAGACAGGTGGCCCATCTGGAGGTTGTATTCCAGCTGAACACTTAGACACTCCTATAGACTACGATTCTCTTATAGAGATTGGTTCTATGATGGGATCAGGTGGACTTATAGTAATGGATGAGGATAATTGTATGGTTGACATCGCCAGGTTTTTCCTTGAATTTACAGTAGAAGAGTCGTGTGGTAAATGTTCACCATGTAGGATAGGAACAAAGCGTATGCTTGAGATACTTAATAAGATAACCAGCGGAAAAGGTGAAGAAGGCGACATAGAAAAGCTAGAAACTCTAGCTAAAACTATAAGTAGTTCTGCCCTTTGTGGTTTGGGACAGACAGCACCTAATCCAGTATTGAGCACCCTTAGGTATTTTAGAGACGAATATGAAGCTCATATAAGAGATAAAAAATGTCCTGCAGGTGTGTGTCAGGCATTACTTAAATATGTGATAGTTGAAGAAAAATGTAAGGGTTGTGGTCTATGTGCTAAGAGCTGTCCAGTTAATGCAATAAGTGGTGAGCGAAAGAGTCCATTCAAGATAGATGAAGAAGTATGTATAAAATGTGGCGCTTGTATGAGTAAATGTCCGTTCCGCGCTATTGAGAAGAAATAATGGAGGGAGAGATATAGGCATGGAAATGGTTAAACTAACAATAGACGGAGTTGAAGTGGAAGTACCACAGGGCAGCACTGTTTTAGAAGCCGCGAGGGCAGCTAATATAGATATCCCTACCCTATGTTATCTAAAAGATATAAATGAAATTGGCGCATGTCGTATGTGTCTTGTAGAGGTCAAGGGATCAAGAACATTACAGGCTTCTTGTGTACTTCCGGTTACTGATGGTATGGAAGTTAGAACTACAACTCCAGCAGTGAGGGAAGCTAGACGAGTAAATTTAGAACTGATATTGTCAAATCATGATAGAAATTGCTTGACTTGTGTGCGTAATCAAAACTGTGAACTTCAGGACTTAGCAAATAAGCTTGGTGTTGAGGATATACGTTTTGAAGGTGATATGTCAAAGAAAACTATAGACGTTCTATCGCCTTCCATAGTTAGGGATCCAAATAAATGTATTCTATGTAGACGTTGTATTTCTGTATGTAGAAATGTTCAGGAGATAGGTGTAATTGGTGCAACTGAAAGGGGCTTTGACACTGCAGTAGAGCCAGTATTTGGCCTCAGTATAGGAGAAGTTCCCTGTATAAATTGCGGTCAGTGTATAGAAGCTTGTCCTGTAGGCGCACTACGGGAAAAAGATGACATAGACAAGGTATGGGATGCATTGTCTGATGAGGACCTACATGTGGTTGTACAGACAGCGCCGGCAGTACGCGTAGCCCTTGGTGAAGAATTTGGTATGCCTATAGGTACAAATGTAAAGGGTAAGATGGTGGCTGCTTTAAGGCGACTTGGTTTTGATAGAGTATTTGATACCGATTTTGCAGCTGATCTTACTATAATGGAAGAAGGTACAGAGCTTCTAAATAGAATTAAAGATGGCGGAAAACTACCTCTTATAACATCATGTAGTCCAGGTTGGATAAAGTACTGTGAGCATAACTATCCAGAGTTTTTAGATAATTTATCTACATGCAAATCACCCCATGAAATGATGGGTGCAGTACTCAAAACTTACTATGCTGAGAAAGAAGGTATAGATCCATCTAAAATATTTGTAGTATCGATAATGCCATGTACTGCCAAAAAGTTTGAGGCGGCAAGGCCGGAACTCAGTGCTTCAGGTTATCCAGATGTTGACGCAGTGCTTACGACCCGTGAGCTAGGTAGGATGATTAAAGAAGCAGGTATAGATTTCGTAAATCTAGCCGATGAAGAATTTGATCCAACCCTTGGTGACTCCACAGGTGCAGCTGTTATATTTGGTACAACTGGAGGAGTTATGGAAGCAGCCCTTAGAACTGTGGCAGAGCTAGTTACTGGAGAGGCTATGGATGACATAGAGATTACTGCAGTAAGGGGATTTGATGGCGTTAAAGAGGCCACTATTCCACTTGGCAATATGGTTATAAAGGCGGCGGTGGCACATGGTACTGCCAATGCAAAGGCACTGCTTGAACAGGTTAAATCTGGTGAGAAGGAATATCACTTTATAGAGGTGATGGGCTGTCCAGGTGGTTGTATAACAGGTGGAGGTCAACCCATAGTAGACGCCAAAACAAGACTAGAGAAAGATGTATGGCAGCTTAGAGCAGATGCTATATATGAGGAAGACAGAAACCTTCCCATTAGAAAGTCCCATGAGAATCCATCGGTCAAAAAGGTATATGATGAGTACTTTGGTGAGCCAAATAGCGAGAAGGCACATAAAATACTTCATACTCATTATATAAAGCGAAAGAAGTATGTATGATATAGATTAATTTAAGGGAGCGACCCGAGTTGTTGGGTTGCTCCTTTTTTTAGATTTCTTTTTCATATTCTCTAGATACCATTCCACTAAATATGACAATTGTTACGACAAGTCCTGTCTGATTGACATTTTTGAAAAACTGAGTCCATGAGTCTAAGCTATTTGGAGGAGGTAATTCAATTTGAACCCTTTCAAGCATGAAGGATTTAAATATTTCTTGCATAAACTTTGCTGTAAGTAGATTCATAAATCCTAATATAGTGAAAACTATTATTAAAATGAAAAGCTTATCTTGATTGTTTTTTCATTACGGGGAGCATTGGTTCCTATATCGAGTTTTGCTTCCAGCCAATTATCTATCTGATCAAAAACTCATCACCATGTAATTTAACGGGGAATACAAGTTCCATACAAATATTTGTATATTGTTATAATGTATCAAGGACTTTTTCCATATCACCTTGTATTACATATATTCAATTCTTTCACTTTCATACTATCACCTTACTATTATTATATTAATGATCATAATATAAAACAATGGATTTATAGTTTATATTTGTTAAAAAGGTCAACTGTTAAGAAACATGATAACTATCTTTATCTAGATATTTCATAATATTGAATAGCAAATATATTTTATATTCTGAAGAATTTCTTAAGAATTATGATTGTTAGTTTTTAGAAATATGCTATATAATATTAAATAGAATAATTATAGAGGGTGGCGAAAATTTATGAAAAAAGAGAGATAGATAAAAAACTTTAGATGAAGTGGGTGATTGTATGGAGAAGATTTTAATTATCGAAGATGATGAAGACATAAGAAATATATTAAGGATTTATTTAGAAGCTGAATCCTTTGAAATATTGGAAGCTGAAAATGGAGCTAAGGCTATGGAACATATTAATAAACAACTTGACCTTGTCATTTTAGATCTAATGCTCCCCGATTTAGATGGATTGATGATTTGTAAACACATACGCAAAAAATATCATTATCCAATTATTATGCTTACTGCAAAGGATGCAGATCGAGATAAAATACTGGGTTTAAGCTATGGTGCTGATGATTATATTACAAAGCCATTCAATCCTTTAGAAGTGGTAGCTAGGGTCAAGGCACAATTGAGGCGTTATAAGGAGTATTCTGAAAACACAGTTGATATGGATACAATTTATTACAAAGGGCTTATTTTAAATAAAAAAAGTAAAAAAGTAAGTATTAATGGAAGTGAGATAAAGCTTACACCAACAGAGTTTAAAATATTAGAGGTATTGCTGGAGAAAAAAGGAGAAGTTTTAAGTGGGGAGGAGTTGTTTCATTTAATTTGGGAAGATGATTATTATTCAAAATCAACTAATACTGTGACTGTTCATATCCGAAACTTGAGAGAAAAGATGGGAGATTCTTTTGAAAAACCAGAATATATTAAAACAGTATGGGGGGTAGGCTATATCATTGAAGATTAAAAAACGGAAATGGAAAAAGAATTATTATATTATTGCATTTATAGTTTATATACTCATACTGTTTTTTATTGATGTATATTTAGAAGGCAGTGTTGCAGAATATTTTGTAAGAACAATACTCGAGGAGAGGGAAAAAGTGTTTTTATATGGTCGATTTGAAGCCATTAGAGGTACTTTTCGATGGGACAGATTGAGAAGGATACTGACATTTATAGCGGTCGGAGGTTTTTTAATAGTGGAAATCAGCATCTATTTTGCCTCTAAAATATCAAAAAAGCGTGAAAATGAAAGGGTAGTAGCTCAAGTAGGGGAGAGAATTCGTCAGTTTCAAGGTGATAAAGAACCTGCTGAAATTCAAGAGTTAAAACCCATTGATGTGGAGATTCAATCAATATTAAATGAAAAAGAAAGGATAGAACAAGAAAAGGAAATAGAAATTCAGAAGAAAAATGATTTAGTTACATACTTAGCTCATGATTTAAAAACACCGCTAACCAGTATTATTGGTTATTTAAATATTTTAGAGGAATCTGAAGTTCCAGAGAAAATTCAAAAGGAATATTTAGAAAGAGTTTTGGACAAGGCCTATCATTTAGAGGAATTGACTAATCAATTTTTTGATATTACTAGATTTAATCTTCAAGAAATCCCTCTAAATAAAACAGAAATTAGCGGAGAGTTTTTCCTTGGGCAGATAACTGATGAGCTTTATCCATTATTTATACCAAAAAAGCTACAAATGAAATTGGATATTATACCAGGTTTTAAGGTATACGGCGATGCTAATCTTTTGGCAAGGGTTTTAAATAACCTATTAAAAAATGCCATTAGCTATAGTCGTGAGGATTCGGTTATTAAAATTACAGGTAAAGAAGAGCAGGCAACAACAATTATAACTGTAGAGAATGACGGAGATATTATATCACCTCAAGAGCTTGAATTAATATTTCAAAAATTTTATCGTAGGGATAAAGCAAGGGGTCAATCATCAGGTTCAGGATTGGGACTTGCAATTGCAAAAGAGATTGTTGAAAAACATGATGGGAAATTATATGCAGAAAGTGTAAATGGTCATACTACATTTATTATCAAGTTGCCTAAATCTTAATAAAATCTTTATAAATTCTATATAAAGTATAAATAAACCTTTATCAAATCATTGATATATTGATGATATGATAAAGGTTTATTTATTTTTAAGGAGGGTTCAATGTGGAATTAAGGATTGATAAAGTAACAAAACAATTTAAAGATTTAAAGGCTGTAAATAATGTTGACTTAAATTTCACTCAAGGTATATGGGGGCTTTTAGGACCTAATGGTGCTGGAAAAACAACATTGATGAGAATGATGGTAGGTAATTTAAAGCCTAGTAAAGGAGAAATCTATTTTGATGGTCATACAATTTCCAGTTTAGGTGATAAGTATTTGGATAGGATAGGGTATTTGCCTCAGCATTTTGGGTATGACAAGAATCAAAGTGTAGAAGATTTTCTACATTATATAGGATGTTTAAAGGGGATTGACAAAGTTACAAGGCATAAACGTATTGTGGATTTGCTGGAGCAATTTAATCTATCAGATGTAAAGCACAAAAAAATAGATAAACTCTCTGGTGGGATGAAAAGAAGAGTAGGTATTTGCCAGGCTATGCTCAATAATCCAGATATACTTATTGTTGATGAGCCAACAGCAGGACTAGATATTGAAGAAAGAAGAAGGTTTCGTCAGTATTTAGCAACAATAAGTAAAGAAAAAATTGTCATTCTTTCAACTCATATTGTGTCAGATGTTGAATTTATTGCAAACTATCTAATACTTATGGAAAGTGGGGAAATTATTGAAACAGGAGAAAGCAATACCTTAATCAATTCTATTGATGGCATGGTTTTTGAATCAGTTGTAAAAGATGAAGAAATGAATATTTTAGAACAGAAGTATCGTATTGTTAATTTTCATAATGAAGGAGATGGCAATGTAAGGATTCGATATATTGCAAATTCACCACTAAAAAATTCTAAACTTGTGAAACCTAATTTAAATGATTTCTATCTTTCAAAGGTAAAGGGGGTGAAGTAATGGATATATTTGTTTCTGAACTAAAACGTCAAATGAGAGCAAAGAGGTTCATATTATACATTTTAATTGCTATTATCCTTGGAGGATTATGGGCTTGGTTCATTATAGGTGGGCGAACAGAAGGGTTTATGATGACTGGATGCTACAAAGAGCTTAAAGGAATGGAGGCTATAGAAACTGCTGCAAAGGATAGAAATATATATGCAGGGGAAATGACTGTAGATAATTTTCAAAGAAGTTGTGAAGTATTTTTAGACTCAATAAAAGAAAAAGATGGTGAAAGCGATATTATAATGAATGATGAACTGTTGAAATTAGCAGTTTACGCTGATACTTTAATTATGCAAGATTATCGATTAAAAAAGATGTTTGGCGATGACAATCTTGATTCATGGTTTCCTAGAGACTTTGGTTCTCATTTTTATGAAAATGAAGAATTATATTATCAAAAATTAATTGATATAAATACAAAAAATCAGGCAGAAAAAGAGTTAGCTTTGAAAATGTGGAATGAAGTAGAAAAGCCATATACATACTATGGTGGGTTTGAAGTATGGAGGGATGGCGTTGAACATATTCAGATATTTGGCTTTGTTTTATTAATAATGGTGGGGTTTTTTTCAAGTGGAATCATTGCAAAGGATAAGGAATGTGGCTTAGATGAGATAATATCTACAACAAGTGGAGGAAGAAGAAAGCTATTATTTGCAAAATTGTTTATTCCAATAATTATGGGATTGTTAATATACACTGTGGGAATGGGTACATACATCGGGATTTTGAAACACTTCCTTCCAGCCAATGCTCTTAAAACATCAATCCAAGTATGTGGTGGAGCAACTATACTACCTTATAGCTTGGGCGATTTAATTGGTAAGATGATCCTATTTGGGACAATTGGAGTAATTACAATTGCTGCATTTACTACTTTTGTTTCATCCAAAGCAAATAAGGCTTCAACAGCAATGAGCATTGCCGTGTTGATGATTATTAGTGGGTTTTTATTGTGTTTGAAGGGAGTTTCAGATAATTCTTCAATAATGAAAACAATTAGTTGCATCCTTCCAGGTAGTGTGTCATTCGCAGGGCTTTGGTTTGGTATGGTACAAATAGTTTCTATCTTTGGGAAGGCAATGCTATTTTTTAAATTTCATTTATTCATTAGTATATTGATATTTTTCATAAGTTTAATGATGACTTCATGGAATTATGTTAGGAGGTAGAAAAGTGCTACTTTTGGAAATGAAACGCCAATTATGTACAAAATATGTATTGTATTCCATATTGGGTATTTTAATTATAACCATAGGTTTAAATTTAATTATAGTAAGTGACAAAAAAGATATTGGCTCCAGCTTGCAAGAAGAAGCTGTATACGAGGGTGATATTAAAGAAGAGAATCTCCTTTTAGCATTAAGGAAAGTCCGGGATGAAAAGTCAGAAGATAGGCGTTATAGCTCACAAGTTTTTATTATTAATAGCCTTGTTAATAATTATCCTGGATTTTTATATACGGAGAACAAAATTGAAGATTATCCTGATGAGTATGCGACGGAATTTTATCAATGCTGGAGAAATAAATTTGAGTTTTTAATAGAAAATAAGCTTCCAACAAAAGAGCAACAAACTGCACTAAACAAACTCAATGAAGTAAAGACTCCATTTATTCGATATCCTGGATACTATCTTTATTATACTGCTCTTGACAATATACAGGTGATTTTTATAATGATTTTATTTTTAGTTACTTTTTTTGCCTCAGGAACTTATTCAGAAAGCTTTGAGGATGGAAGTATGGAAATTATTATGACCACAAAAAATTATAAAAAGAATATGATTATAAGAATTACGCCAGTTATATTTTATGGAATTTTGTTAACTTTAATAGCTACATTGGGGACAGTAGGAATGGTAAATTCTGTTGTAGGATTTAAAGCATTAAAAAGTAGTTTTAAGATGATTAGTTTGTTTTCGTTTGGAAACTTTTCTATAGGGCAAGGTATCATGATCATGGTATTGGCAGAGATTGTAGGAATATTTGCCTTGTCAACTTTGATGGGATGCATTTCTCTTAAAACAAAGAAAACAACTATAGCTATTGGTATAGGAGTTAGCTTGAGTGTATTTTATATGATAGGAAGTAGCTTTGTTTCAATTCCAGTTATAAAATATTTATTAAATGCAATTCCTATGGCAAGTTCAGATATATTATCAAGTATGGCTGGTTTTTCTATTAGTTTTGGGTTATGGGAACCTTGCGCAATTATATTTGAAGTATTAATAACATTTATATTGTTTTTCATAGTATTGACTGTACTTCTTCAGAAAGAGATAAAATACAATTATAAAGATTGATTTAACTCTTATATCTCCTTAAGAACTTTGTAAGAATTATAATTGATAATTTTTAAGAAGGATGGTATATAATTATTAATAGAATAATTATATAGGAAAGAGATAACCCATGAAAAAAAGAAGAAAAAAATTAAGATTTATAATTTTATTATTCATCGCTTGCTTAGTATTGAATAGAAGATTTATAAAGCCACAAAGAGATGCTCGGCTAAGAGAACAGCTCTACCAATATATGCTAGAGGAAGAGAACCAAATTGAAGTGTTTAATACCGCAGTAGCATTAAACGGAGGTAAAACGGCAAATACATGTGTATATTTTGTATCTGAAGCGCTAAGAAAAATTGATATTCCAGTTCCAGAAGGTATTTGTAATACCTCTCAGTTAATATCAGTACTAGAAGAAAGACGATGGAAGAAAGATGCTAATTATAAAAACTTAAAACCGGGCAATATTGTGTTCACTACAGACGTAGCAGGCAATAAAAATGGAACTCCTACCCATGCCTATATATTTATGGGATGGGTTGAGGAGGGTAGTTATGATTATGCCTACATATGTGATAATCAGGCAAAAGATTATGGTGGTCAGACGTATCATATAAGAAACATAAAGAATCCGGATGAGGTAGATGGTGCAGCTAAAGAAGCCTTTAGTTTTTTTATGAGACCATAAAAAACACATCACTCAAAAGATGCGATGTCAAAGTGTGATAGAATTATGTAGATGACTAAAAACTAGCATAATTTTTAAAACAGGGAAGAAAAGGTGATGATATGAAAAGATATAATATGGAAGAGTTAAATACTATGACAATTGAAAT
>DGES01000079.1:2033-2432 GCA_002386065.1 Firmicutes bacterium UBA3920 | reverse complement strand
ACAAAGTTGACTTTAGAAACTTGTGTAGAAAATGTTGAGGCAGTACTCAAAAAAAGAGAAATAATACATGCAATATTAACAGGTATAGCATTAGATGAATTAGCAGAAAAGAAACTTTTGCCTGAACCACTTCAGAGTATAGTGGAATCAGATGAAGCTCTATATGGTATAGATGAGATTATTCCCTTATCTATAGTAAATGTATATGGGACTATAGGTCTTACAAATTATGGCTATTTAGATAAAGAAAAGATAGGAATAATAAAGGAATTAGATGAAGAAAAGGGGGAGAGAGTAAATACATTTTTAGATGATTTAGTAGCAGCAATCGCAGCTGCAGCAGCAAGCCGAATAGCCCATTCAGCGAGGGAATAATGGATTCCTTCGAAATCTAGTAGA
>DGES01000079.1:987-1868 GCA_002386065.1 Firmicutes bacterium UBA3920 | reverse complement strand
ATAAATAGGATTTTAGAGAAAAATACTAGATTAATAGTGGGGCTCATGTCTGGAACATCGGTAGATGGTGTAGACGCTGCGCTAGTTAAGATTGATGGTAGGGGCTTTGATACAGAGGTAGAGCTTATATGCTTTAATAACTATTCATATGACAGTTCTATAAGAAAAAAGATATTTGAGCTTTTTGATCCTAAAAACTCTGGAGTGGATAAGATATGCCATATGAACTTCTTACTTGGAGAGTTGTTCGCCAATGCGGCACTGAATATAATAAAAGAAGGTGGGTACACACCTCAGGATGTGGATATAATAGGTTCCCACGGTCAGACTATATATCACATACCTGAGCCTATAGAGGATAGTGGCTATTCAGTAAGATCAACTCTTCAAATAGGTGAGCCAGCAGTTATAGCAGAGCGAACCGGAATTTTAACTGTTGGAGACTTTCGCGTAAGGGATGTGGCAGCAGGTGGACAAGGGGCTCCACTAGTTCCCTATAGCGAATATATTTTATACAGGGAGAAGGATAGCACGGTAGCCCTGCAGAATATAGGTGGTATATCCAATGTTACTGTGATTCCAGCTAGTTGTAGCATTGATGAAGTGTTCGCCTTTGACAATGGACCAGGCAATATGGTAATCGATGAGGTGGTACGAAGGGTAACTGACAATAGATATAGCTATGATGAAGGTGGACGCATGGCAAGTCAGGGTAGGGTGGATGAAAGATTACTTGCCTATCTCATGGACGATGAATATTTTAGGCTAAGTCCTCCCAAGACTACAGGGCGGGAGTATTTTGGGAAAGAGTATGTAGACGATGTGATGGATAAGGCCAGTAGATGGGGAGTTGAAGGCTTAGATCTAATAGCCACTGTGAC
>DGES01000079.1:495-669 GCA_002386065.1 Firmicutes bacterium UBA3920 | reverse complement strand
TATCTAAAGGATATAGAGGTACTTACCCAGGAAGACATAGGGCTAAATAGTGATGCCAAAGAGGCAATTGCCTTTGCAATACTTGCAAATGAGACCATAAACGGGAATGCAAATAATGTACCTAGTGTGACCGGTGCCAAGCATCCTGTGGTGATGGGTAAGATATGTATATAA
>DGES01000079.1:0-155 GCA_002386065.1 Firmicutes bacterium UBA3920 | reverse complement strand
GACTCATAGAGGAAATGGAGCTTGACTACAAGGTAGTAAGTACAGAGCATGAGAGTCATACGTTTTACGATGCGGTAAAGGGCTATGAAAAGCTAGGTGAGGGAAGTAAACGCTGTCACCGCTGCTTTGAACTTAGGCTAGATAGGACTGCCAGG
>DGES01000111.1:1574-7211 GCA_002386065.1 Firmicutes bacterium UBA3920 | reverse complement strand
GATGAAGACGATGAAGAATTGGTGAACTTTGATTTAGATGGAATAATTGATATTCCTGGACTTGATGACATAGATGATAAACTCGTAGATGGGCTTGAGGAGTTAGATGATGAATAGGTTTAAAAATGAAGGGAGGCAAAGCCCTTGTCTGAACTTAATAATTTTGATGCTATAAGAATAAAGTTGGCCTCTCCTGATAAGATCAGGGAGTGGTCCAAGGGTGAGGTAAAAAAACCTGAAACTATAAATTATCGAACATTAAAACCAGAAAAAGATGGTTTGTTTTGCGAGAAGATTTTTGGTCCACAAAAAGATTGGGAGTGTCATTGTGGTAAGTACAAGCGTATACGTTACAAAGGTATAATTTGCGATAGATGCGGTGTAGAAGTTACAAAATCGAAGGTGAGACGAGAGCGGATGGGGCATATAGAACTCGCTGCCCCTGTTTCCCATATATGGTTTTTCAAAGGGATACCGAGCAGAATGGGACTTCTTTTAGATATGTCGCCTAGATCCTTGGAGAAGGTACTCTATTTTGCCTCCTATGTGGTAATAGATCCAGGCGATACAAATCTCTCTAAAAAACAGCTTTTAAATGAGAGGGAATATAGGGAAAACTATGAACTATATGGTGATAGGTTTAGAGCAGGCATGGGAGCGGAGGCAGTAAAAGAACTCTTACAAGATTTAGATCTTGATGCCATGTCCAAGGAGCTTAAAGCAGAACTAAAGGAAGCAACAGGACAAAAGCGGGTGCGAATAATAAAGCGTTTAGAAGTTGTAGAAGCTTTTAGGAATTCAGGCAATAAGCCAGAGTGGATGATACTCGATGTAATACCTGTAATTCCACCTGATCTAAGGCCAATGGTACAGTTAGATGGTGGTAGGTTTGCAACATCGGATCTAAATGATCTATACAGACGGGTTATAAATAGAAATAATAGGCTTAAGAGACTTTTAGAGCTCGGTGCACCTGATATAATAGTAAGAAATGAAAAACGAATGCTTCAAGAATCAGTAGATGCCCTCATAGATAATGGTAGGCGAGGTAGGGCAGTTACAGGCCCTGGTAACAGACCTCTAAAATCTCTAAGTGATATGTTAAAGGGCAAACAGGGTCGTTTCCGTCAAAATCTATTAGGTAAACGAGTGGATTATTCAGGACGTTCAGTCATAGTAGTAGGACCAGAACTTAAAATGTATCAATGTGGTTTACCTAAGGAGATGGCTCTAGAACTATTTAAACCGTTTGTAATGAGAGAATTGGTAAAACAGGGATTGGCACATAATATAAAGAGTGCAAAACGAATGGTAGAGCGGGTTAAACCGGAGGTATGGGATATTCTAGAAGAAGTTATAAAAGATTATCCTGTCCTTTTAAACCGTGCTCCTACACTGCATAGATTAGGTATTCAAGCATTTGAACCGGTGCTTGTAGAAGGAAGGGCAATAAAGATACATCCCCTTGTATGTACTGCATATAATGCGGACTTTGATGGTGACCAGATGGCGGTTCATGTACCCTTGTCGGTTGAAGCTCAATCAGAGGCAAGATTCCTAATGCTGTCTTCAAATAATATCTTAAAACCTCAAGATGGAAGACCTGTTGTAAGTCCAACTCAGGATATGGTAATAGGAACCTATTATCTAACTTTAGAGAAGGAAGGCGCAAAAGGAGAAGGCAAGGTGTTCGTGGATGCCAATGAGGTCATAGTTGCCTATCAGTTAGGTGATGTAGATCTTCATGCAAAGGTCAAGATGCGTGTTACAAAGGAGATAGACGGTAAAAAGGTCAGCAAGCTGATAGATGTGACGCCGGGTAGGGTCATATTCAATGAGGCTATACCCCAGGATCTTGGATTTAAAGATAGGACAGATGAAGATGAGATGTTTGATCTTGAGATTAACACAGTAGTAGATAAAAATATGTTATCTAAATTAGTAGATAATTGTTATAGAAAATATGGAGCTACGCAGACATCTGTCATACTCGATAAAGTGAAGGACTTAGGATTCCATTATTCTACAAAGGGAGGAATTACAGTCAGTGTTTCCGATATTGTAGTGCCAGAGGAGAAAAAAGCAATATTGGAAAAAGCTGATGAAGAAGTAAATGGTATTGAACGTCAATATCGCAGGGGATTAATATCTGATGATGAGAGATATGAAAGATCAATTGATGTATGGAATGAATCGACTGATAAAGTTACAGATGCTCTATTGGATGAACTCGATACATTTAATCCTGTGTATATGATGTTTACTTCTGGTGCTAGGGGTAGTATAAACCAAATAAGGCAATTAGCAGGAATGCGAGGACTTATGGCTAATCCATCGGGTCAAATAATAGAACTTCCCATACGTGCTAATTTTAGAGAAGGACTTACTGTTTTAGAGTTCTTTATATCCACCCATGGAGCCAGAAAAGGACTTGCAGATACAGCACTACGAACTGCAGACTCTGGTTACCTCACAAGAAGACTTGTAGATGTAAGTCAGGATGTCATTGTACGAGAAGAGGATTGCTTTGCTAGGACAGGTGAGAATATAAAAGGTATTTCAATAGGAGAAATACGTGATGGGGGCGAAGTTGTAGAGCCCATGCTGGATAGAATAATAGGTAGATATGCAGCAGACGATATAGTAGATCCAGATACAGGCGAGATAATAGCTGCTACAGATGAGTTAATAACCTATGATATAGCAACGAAAATTGTAAAGTCGGGTATTAAGAAAGTAGATATACGCTCGGTTCTTACATGTCGTACAGAACATGGGGTATGTGCTAAATGCTATGGTGCTAACTTAGCTACAGGGGAACCTGTAGATGTTGGTGAGGCCGTAGGTATTATAGCTGCTCAATCTATTGGTGAACCAGGAACTCAGCTAACTATGAGAACCTTCCACTTAGGTGGAGTAGCAGGTTCGGATATTACGCAAGGTTTGCCTAGAGTAGAGGAGTTGTTTGAGGCAAGGAAACCAAAAGGCTTGGCAGTAATATCTGAGATATCAGGTACTGTAAAGATAAATGAGACAAAGAAGAAACGAGAAGTAATCGTTGTAAATGATGATGGTGAATCTAAGTCATATACCATACCCTATGGCTCAAGACTTAGAGTAGAAGAAGGCCAGTGGGTAGAGGCAGGAGATGAACTGACTGAAGGTTCAGTAAATCCCCATGACATTCTAAAAATAAAAGGTATAAAAGGGGTACAAACCTATCTATTACAAGAGGTTCAGAAAGTTTACAGACTACAGGGTGTTGATATAAACGATAAACATATAGAGATAATAATTAGACAGATGCTTAAGAAGGTAAAAATAGAAGATGCAGGAGATACAGATTTGTTACCAGGTGGGCTTGTAGATATATTTGAATTTGAAAGACAAAATAAAAAGGTGATGGAAGCTGGAGGTCAACCTGCTGTAGCGAAACGTGTACTTCTTGGTATAACAAAAGCATCACTTGCTACTGAATCTTTCTTGTCGGCAGCTTCTTTCCAAGAAACTACAAGGGTACTTACTGATGCAGCTATAAAGGGTAAGGTAGATCCCTTAGTAGGTCTTAAGGAAAATGTAATAATAGGTAAACAGATACCTGCTGGTACAGGAATGCCCCAATACAAAAATATATCCATAACTGTAGAAGGGCAGGACGATCAATATAAGCAAGAAAACACTGATGAGGTACCTAAAGCCGAATAATTAATAATATTGTTGACATGAATAATATTGAATGATAAAATATCAAAGTGCATTATTAAAGTGCTATATAGATAGGCACGAAAGTTTTGGGAGGAGCCATGTTACAAGAGCTTAAAAATAAAGACATGCGCGTTGTCGGCCTGAAACAGACTATAAGGTCTATACAGGCCGGCAAAGCAAAGCAGGTTTTTCTTGCTAAAGATGTGGATAAATATATAGAAGATATGGTAACAGAAGAATGCCATAGACATGGCTTATCGATAATTTATATAGATACTATGGAGGAATTAGGAAAAGCCTGCGGCATTAGTTTAGGAGCAGCGACCGCTGCCATTTTAAAAGAATAGATGCACCTTATGAAGATTATTTAGTATATTGAAAGGAGGTGGAGGTATGCCAACAATTAATCAACTAATTAGGAAGAAACGTAAAAAAGTAGAATATAAGTCGGTGTCGCCGGCGCTTGAAGGCAGTCCACAAAAACGGGGAGTATGTGTAGCTGTTAGAACGGCAACTCCTAAAAAACCTAATTCTGCCCTTAGAAAAATAGCTAGGGTAAGACTTACAAATGGTATGGAGGTTACGGCATACATTCCAGGAATTGGTCATAATTTACAGGAACACTCTGTTGTACTTGTTCGTGGTGGAAGAATAAAGGATCTGCCAGGTGTTAGATATCATGTAGTTCGTGGTGCTTTAGATGCAGCCGGTGTAGCCGATCGCAAACAGGCTCGCTCAAAGTACGGTGCTAAAAAGCCCAAAAAATAATATATTAAAGATTATAATCTAAATGGAGGAGGGATAGGATGCCACGAAAAGGAAGCGTTCCAAAGCGCGATGTACTTCCTGATCCTATATATAATAGCAAAGTAGTTACAAAACTCATAAATCAGGTTATGCTGGACGGAAAAAGAGGAAAGGCACAAAAGATATGTTATGGTGCCTTTGATATAATATCTGAGAAAACCGATCAAGATGTTATGGAGGTATTCGAACAAGCGCTGGAAAATATAATGCCTGTATTAGAGGTTAAAGCACGTAGAGTAGGAGGTGCCACTTATCAGGTACCTATGGAGGTTAAAGCTGATAGGAGGCAGGCCTTGGGACTTAGATGGTTAGTGCGTTATGCAAGAGAGCGCAATGAGAAGACTATGACAGAGAGGTTAGCTTACGAAATAATGGATGCAGCTAACAATACGGGTGGAGCTGTCAGAAAGAAAGAAGACACCCATAAGATGGCAGAAGCAAATAAGGCTTTTGCTCATTATAGATGGTAATTTTATTATTACTGAATTTTTTTTGAGAACGTAATTAAGAAATTTGAGGAGGAACGATTGTGCCGAGGGATTTTGAACTTGAGAACATAAGAAATATAGGTATAATGGCGCATATAGACGCGGGAAAGACAACCACGACAGAACGTATACTTTACTATACTGGTATTGTCCATAAGATGGGGGAAACTCATGAAGGAACTGCAACTATGGACTGGATGGAGCAGGAGCAAGAAAGAGGAATAACAATAACCTCGGCTGCCACTACTGCTATCTGGAGAGATCATGCTATCCATATAATAGACACACCAGGACACGTTGATTTTACAGTGGAAGTTGAAAGGTCATTACGCGTTCTCGATGGTTCAGTAGCTGTTTTTTGTGCAAAAGGTGGCGTAGAGCCCCAATCAGAAACAGTTTGGCGTCAAGCAGATAAATATCACGTTCCCCGAATTGCCTATATAAATAAGATGGATATAGTAGGGGCAGATTTTTATCATGTACTAGATATGATGAAAGATAGATTGGGTGCCAATGCTGTTCCATTACAATTACCCATAGGCAGCGAGGACGATTTTAAAGGTTTTATAGATCTCATAGAAAATTGTGCATATTATTTTGAGGATGATCTAGGTTCATTAAGTGAACCTAAGGAGAT
>DGES01000111.1:0-1316 GCA_002386065.1 Firmicutes bacterium UBA3920 | reverse complement strand
CAGCCACTATTGGATGCTATAATAGACTATATGCCATCACCAGTAGATATACCAGCAATAACAGGTAAAGATTTAGAAACAGGTGAAGAAGTTAAAAGAGAGTCTAGCGATGATGCGCCATTTAGTGCTTTAGCATTTAAAGTTATGACCGATCCCTATGTAGGGAAACTTACATTTGTTAGGGTATATTCGGGACATTTAAAGGCGGGCTCATATGTATATAATGCTACTAAAGGAAAGAGAGAGAGAGTTGGCAGAATACTCAAAATGCATGCAAACCATAGAGAAGAGATAGAAGAAGTGTTTGCAGGCGATATAGTAGGTATAGTAGGACTAAAGAATACATCTACAGGTGATACTCTATGTGATGAGGATTCTCAAGTAATACTTGAATCCATGGAGTTTCCTGATCCTGTTATACAAATTGCTATTGAGCCTAAGACAAAGGTAGGGCAAGATAAGATGTCAGTTGCACTACAGAAGCTATCGGAGGAAGATCCTACATTTAGGGCATATACAGATGAAGAGACAGGACAAACTATAATCGCCGGTATGGGTGAGCTTCATCTAGAGGTCATCGTAGATAGGTTGTTAAGGGAATTTAAAGTCGAAGCCAATGTTGGGAAACCACAAGTTGCATATAGAGAGACTATACGGAAACCTGTGAAGGTGGAAGGTAAATTCATAAGACAATCAGGTGGAAGAGGACAATATGGACATGTTTGGTTAGAAGTAGAACCATTAGAAGCCGGTGCTGGATATGAATTTGTCGACAAGATTGTAGGAGGCGTAGTGCCTAAAGAATATATACCTGCTGTCAGTGCCGGTGTGGAAGAGGCTATGCATAGTGGTATTCTAGGGGGATATCCCGTAGTAGATATCAGAGTAACACTATATGATGGTTCTTACCATGAGGTTGACTCTTCAGAGATGGCATTCAAGATAGCTGGGTCGATGGCACTTAAAGAGGCACTCAAAAAAGGAGATCCAGTACTATTAGAACCCATGATGAAAGTAGAAGTTACTGTGCCAGAGGAATACATGGGTGATGTTATTGGTGATATAAATTCCAGACGTGGAAGGGTAGAAGGAATGGATTCCCATGCTGGAGCACAAATTATTAGGTGTATTGTACCTCTATCTGAAATGTTTGGATATGCTACTGATTTAAGATCTAGAACACAGGGACGAGGCAACTATGTAATGCAATTTTCACACTATGAGGAAGTCCCAAAGAATATAGCAGAGAAGATTATCTCTAAATAAAAAGGTCATAATAGGAGGAATAGGGATATGGCTGTCTCTTATACACATCT
>DGES01000059.1:1822-3089 GCA_002386065.1 Firmicutes bacterium UBA3920 | reverse complement strand
AGCTCTTCGTAACCAATTCTTTTCCTCATCATTGAGGTATGGCGATAGCTTTTTATATACCCTGCTATGATAACTATTTAACCATTCTCGTTCTTCTTCATTTAAAAGAGACACGTCTATCCCGTCTATGTCTATGGGGCAGTAGGTTATTGGTTCAAACCTCATAAATTGGCCAGAATCGGTCAGTTCATCTTCTACCACAAGCATCATATTTTCTGTCCTTATACCATATTTGCCTTCAATATATATACCTGGCTCATTTGTCACAATCATACCTGCCTTTAGCACCACATTATTTACCCTTTGACTTAGATTTTGAGGACCTTCATGCACATTTAAAAAATATCCTACCCCATGACCTGTGCCGCATTTATAGTCAATACCATATTCCCATATGGGCTGCCTTGCAAGTACATCTAAATTGGAACCAGTTGCACCATATAGGAATTTTATTTTAGCAAGAGCAATATGCCCCTTTAGAACTAACGTAAAATCTCGACGCTCCCTATCACTTATTGGACCTAATATGACAGTCCTTGTAATATCGGTTGTACCACCTAGATATTGACCACCTGAATCTAAAAGATACATCCCCTTTTCTTCGAGGGTAGAGTTGATATCCTCTGTAGGAGCATAATGCATCATGGCAGCATTTGCACCATATGCCGATATTGAGTTAAAACTTGCCCCTCTGTTACCTTCTTGTTCTGATCTAAGTTCATCTACCTTCCGTGCTGCATCTAGCTCAGTGATTTTTTCACTTGCTACATTCATATCCAGCCAATATAAAAACTTCACCATTGCTACCCCGTCTTTTACAAGTGTCTCTTTTAAATTGGCTACCTCTACTTCATTCTTTACAGCCTTGAGATCCGTAGTTATATTCCGCCCCTCTATAATATTACAGCCAATATTTTTAAGTATACTATAGAGCCTAAAATTCATTTTATTGGGATCTATATAGACAGACCCACAGCTATCTATAAGCTCAGGTAATCTATCCTCTATAGATATATATTCCTCTATATCAATCCCATTGCCTTTTAGCTCATCTGCTACATCTTTAGATACCTTAGATGGATCTATAAAGAGCTTGGCATCATCTTGGGATATAAATGCATAACTTATTGTCACAGGATTATATGGAATATCATTCCCACGTATATTATATAACCATGCAATATCATCTAAACTGGCTATGAGATAATAACTAGCTTCCTTTTCTCTTAGTTTGGATCTTACAATATCTAATTTTTCTTTCGCCGAA
>DGES01000059.1:936-1536 GCA_002386065.1 Firmicutes bacterium UBA3920 | reverse complement strand
GTATGCCTTTAAATCTCTTACTTCCTTTAATGAAGAGTATAGACCACATATACCTATCGTATCACCTTCAGAGAGATTATCAGCCAACCACTTAGTATAGGAGGGAACACCGCTTTCACCTGATCTAAATAGCTTTATTCCACTTCCTGCAAGTTCCCTCTCTGCCTGAATATAATATCGCCCATCTGTCCACAAGCCACTTGCACTATGAGTTATGACAACTACTCCTGCCGAACCTGTGAAGCCTGAAATCCACTTCCGCATCCTCCAATGTTCAGACACATATTCACCCATATGAGGATCAGAATCAGCTATTATATAACCAGCAATACCTCGTTCTTTCATGAGTTTTCGTAACTTTTCTATTCTTTCATCTATACGCATCACATCAATCTCCCTTCGCTTTTTCTATTTGCTTTTCCTCTACTACAGAAAAAAAGAGGGCCTATGCCCTCAAGTATTACGCTATTTCTTCAAAATATACATACTGCACCTAGTTAATATATCAATAAGATGTGTTATAGAGATCTTTCATAAGATTTTCAATTCTATCTCCATAATCTTTCGCCGGCGCCCAATTGCCTCCAAGTGCCTTAAATG
>DGES01000059.1:0-690 GCA_002386065.1 Firmicutes bacterium UBA3920 | reverse complement strand
TTTCTTTGCCCAAGCCTCCATTTGTTTTACATTGGATTTTGTTTTAGATATTATAGGTGTTCCCTCTACCTTTACAGGCTCTGGCTCTGTTTCAGCTAATGGATATATTAATTTGCCTGAACTATCAAAGACCTTATATCCTGGATTTTTATCTGCCAATGCTTTTGCATTTGCTAAGCTCTTAAACGCTCCAATTTGACTACTAACATCATTCCAAGATTTTCGCACCCTATACATCTCTTCAACCGTTGTACCCTGCTCTGGACTTGGTTGAGGCTTTGAAACTGGTGTGTCTGGATTTGAAACTGGTTTCTCCTCAGGCTTAGTCACTGTGGTATTAGAAAACAATTTAGCTATTGTATTTTTGCCTACTATGCCATCTGCTGACAGACCATTAGCACGTTGAAAAGCTACAACTGCATTATATGTTCGACTACCAAATATGCCATCTGCAGTACCTGCATTGTAACCAAGCTCATTCAGACGCTTTTGCAGTGTAATAACTTGTGACCCTCTGCTTCCTTTTCTCAGTGTACTAGTAATTGGTGCAGTACTTGTCCCTGTATTACCACTCCCACCAGTACTACTTCCACCTCTGGATGGAGTTGCCTTAGTTGAAAAAAGCTTAGCTGTCGTATTTTTACCTACTATACCATCCACAGCCAAACCATTAGCACGTTGAAAAGCTAC
>DGES01000096.1:5129-8717 GCA_002386065.1 Firmicutes bacterium UBA3920 | reverse complement strand
AAAAGAGACAGTATCCTAAAACCCAACATCATTCCTATTTTCCACGGTTCCTTACGATTATCAGTAAGATCATATATAAAACTTTGACACCTATCTAATATACCAGGAGCTATGCATACTAGATTGCCACCTGTATACCAACCCTCTTTGAGTTTTACATATGTACGTCTACAATTAGGAAACTTTATCTCATTTATGGATTTCTCCACTATTGGATAGTAAAAATCTGCATATTCTAGTTGACACTCCTCTATAAATTCATCTATCATATGGGGCATTATCATAGGTATATCAGAGGTTATAATCAATATATGGTTATCTTTTGTAAATGGCATTATACCCCTTTTCACACTCTCAAAGAGATTGGAGCCACCTTCGATGTAATAATCTATATTACACCCTAGAGATGCCTTTAATCTAGCTATATCTACAGCAATAGCTATGCTGCCTATATAGTTTGAACCATACAATGCATCCAATACATAGCTCACCATAGGTCTTCCATCTATTAAGAAAAATGGCCTATCATCACCACCCGCTAAAATTAAGGCGTTGAGTTTTTCCATATTATACCTCCTGAATAGTTGGGCCCTTACTTATAGTATGGGTCAAAAATATATGTTCATACTTATATTTTAGTAGACAGTACGCCTTCTTTGCCTCGTCTCTAGTTTTAAATACACCAAATACAGAAGGTCCACTACCGCTCATCAATGTATATACTGCTCCTGCTTTCCTAATATCAGATTTTATATCATATATAATTGGATAAAGACCTGCCGATACCTCTTCTAAGACATTAGAACCATACTTAGCCATTCCTTCTAGATCTCCACTATATAATGCCTGTATAAATCTATTATTATCTGGTCTATTAACTATATTATCCACTTGAATACGGCCATATATCTCACCTGTCGATATATTAATATTAGGCTTTACTATTATAAGCCAAAACTTATCTATAGAAGATAGTGGTGTAAGTTTTTCTCCTATACCTTCTGCAAGTGCAGTTCCACCTAATATACAAAAAGGTATATCAGCACCTATGACACTACCCATGGAAATTAACGTGTCCAAATCTACATCTATATCATACATATATTTTATTCCAAACATTACAGCTGCACCATCACTACTTCCCCCTCCCAAACCTGCCGCCGAGGGAATCTGCTTAGATATATGTATATCTAAGCCTCTGTCTATCTTAAAACTGTCTAACATTAGCTTAGCCGCCTTATAGGCTATATTATCCTCACCATCTGGTATATTTGGATCACTTACCTCCACTACTATTTTTTTTTCAGATAGGCTGCGTATTTTTATCTCATCGTATATCGCTATTGACTGCATTATAGTCGATATATCATGATAACCATCCGATCTTTTTCTCACTACATCTAATGTCCAATTTATCTTTGCTGGTGTCTTTAAAATTATCTCTTCCATGACGTCCTCCCTGTTTTAATTTCAAAATGGCTTCTTACCCATGGCATAAAACCAAAGGAGAAGCCATTCCTCTAAATACTCATTTCTTCCATTTTATAATCATATTTATTATATATTATTATTCTTTTACCTATTTCTAAATTCTCTCCATCTGATAGATCGTTAAATCTCAGTATATTATCTATAGTTGTATTATATTGCTTTGCAATAGACCAAAGGGTGTCACCTTGCTTTACAAAATACACAAACATACCTGATTGATCATCTGATAAACCCTCTATTTCTTCAATATCTACCACTACATTTACTTTTATTTCATCATATACGCGCACCCATCCATTTACAGCAGCCTTAAACTCTATTTCATCAGGAGCTATAAGGGAAAAATTCATACGTTCTATCTGCACTCTACTATCGCAATACATATTGCTATCTATACCTTCAATATCGATGGTCTGATTGAAGGGTATATCTTGTTTAAAGCTCACTATACCCTCTATTTCATCTGAACTATATAGTATATTTATAGCAATCACACCTTCAATTACTGCCCTGTCATCATATAACGCCTGTTCTAACATGACAGCCTTTGCATCTATGTGCAGAACCCTATCGCATCTAGGCATATTTTCTGGTAAAATAATGGATTCTCTTACTCCCTCATGGGACTCACCTTCACCTACAATCTCCATGAGGCTTATATCTTTCAATTTTACATCTAAAGCACCATTTGGCTTATAGGCATCTGTAATAATTTCCTTATGCTTCCGTTCTATGGCCGAAACCTCGAAGAAAAGCAATGCCTCCACATCTACCAACCTCAAATCCCCATTTAAATCTTCCCTAGGTTCTATATATATATCTTCTATCCATACATCACCGGCGCAATCCATACCTTGGTATACACCAGCAATATCTACCACATGGACAAACTCTATCTGTTCACTAAAATAATGTATGGGATAGTCAGTATCTTCACATATATACAAAAAACCTACATCCATTAGACCATTTATAACCACCTTATTGTCAGCTGATCTACATTCTAACTCTTTGATCGTCATATCCCTTCTCAGTATTTCTACTATGGTAGGCATATTATCACTAAGTTCTAAGCTCTCCCTTATTATAGTCTGAGCATCTCCGCGTCCTCCCTCATAGGACAAAACTATCGTATTGCTTAATACTTCAATGTGCTCTTTTCCCCCAAATCCATCTATAACCTCTAACTGAACCATATCGTATACTTTAGATTCCATATCTATTACTGCTTTCGTATTTGTCTTCCTGCTGTTTATAATCTCACAATCCACGTGTTCGAGCTCTGCCTTTATATTTGCAATCATCTTTGGACGGACACCTGATATGTCTAAATAACTAGTAAAGCTAGCATCTGACTCTATGCTAGCAATATTCTTATCATCATCTTCTGCTAAATAGAGTATATTATATTTTATGCTTCCCTCTACCATTACTTTATCTTGTATAACTTCTTTGCTGTTTATAACTACTCTACCACTAATATCTAATATTTTCCCAATATCCGGCTTATCATCAGGTACAATTATATCCGATTCTACCAGTACCTGCAAACGTTCATGCCCCACTAACTGATCTATCCTAAGTGGACTTCGTGTAATTTCGATGGCCAATTTTATTCCCTCCCAATATATTTATATCTTAAATTTAGTCAAATCTCGGCTACTCTTCTAGATAATTACAATCTGAATGCAATTATCTATAATTTCACACTAATATATTAATATATTTGACCATCGAAAAATATGTTAAATTCTTTGGTTATTTTTACATACAGTGAGTTCAATGCTTGATATAAGTATGTCAGAATAGGTATAAGATAAGGTTTGTGTATTATTTGCATCATCTTCTACTACTATTGTAAATACATTTGGATACGTATCGTCTATGACCCCTTGACGTATGACATTTTTTCTGCGTCCTCTATTCACTTTAAGCATGACCTGCTCACCTATATTAGATTGGACATCTTTCTTTATGCTGTCGAGATTTCTTTCTTCTGTCATATCAATACCTCCCATTTTTTCTCTCTCCATATATTATACCCCAAATAATATGAAAATTAACCTCAATGTGCTTTTTCGCCTTTTAGATTTGAAT
>DGES01000096.1:4349-4922 GCA_002386065.1 Firmicutes bacterium UBA3920 | reverse complement strand
TCATCATCTTCATCATAATTATCCATATCCTCAGCTACAAATTCATCCTCCAGTTCTATATCTTCAGACTCATCTAATTCTTCCAAACTATCTATATCATCATTATCTATAATTAGATCATCAGAACTATCAGATTCATCGTCTGCATAAATATCCCACTCATCTTCATCTAGCTTTTTTGATTGTTTCTTCACATCTTCTTTCAAACTTTCCACCATACAATCATAACACATAGATTCGTCTGCCCTTATTATGTTTTCTCCACATTCAGGACATATATCATATTCCTCCTCATCCCCATTATCGCCTAATTTTTTACTTAAATCCTCCACACATACTTTACATAGGATATCAGTTTCTTTGATATAATTCAAATTACATCGGGGACATTTCTTATATGCCATACAAATCCTCCCTCCATAACCACACTTAAATAGAATGCCTTATTAGTTTTTTTAATTCATGTTAATTATATTCAATATAAATCAAAAGGCAATAGTTTTGTAATGGCATTTAATATTATTTTCATATACAATGCAAAGTATTATATTAACATTTTCCACATTATCCACA
>DGES01000096.1:1448-4021 GCA_002386065.1 Firmicutes bacterium UBA3920 | reverse complement strand
AATTCTCCATTTGTAGGCTTATCATTGCTCGTATATACTGTATAACCAAATATTTGATTTATACTCTCCATCCTTCCTCTATTCCATGATACATCTATGGCATGCCTTATTGCTCTCTCAACTTTACTAGGTGTTGTGTCAAATTTATCTGCAATCCCAGGATATAGTTCCTTTGTTATTTTATTTATTATACTGCTATCTTCCACAACCATCTTAATCGCCTCTCTTAAAAAATGATATCCCTTTATATGAGCAGGAATACCTATTGTAAGAAATATGTTTGTTATCTTTTCATCTATATTTTTCCCCTTATCTTTGGGTGGCGTAACTATAATTTTACCCTCTTTCCTTCCTGCAACTTCCCTTATACGCCTGAGCATCATTTCTATATCAAATGGCTTTATCATGTAATACTTTGCTCCTAGCTGCACTGCTCGCTTAACTATATCTTCTTGACCTACCGCAGAAAGACATATGCAAGATGGAATACGCTCTAAATCGGCACTATTTAGAATCTCAAGTACCCCTAATCCATCTACTTTTGGCATAACCACATCCAATATAACTACATCTGGTAAAGTATCTAATATGAGTTTACTTCCATCTGCTCCATTATAGGCAATCCCTACCAACTTCATATCATTTTGGGTCTCAATACACTGTGAATAGATATCCACAATATCACGATTATCATCTATGATAGCCACCTTTATCCTATCGTCCATTTCGTTCCCCTCCTAATATTTTTTACACATTTGTACCGAAAAATAATAAACTGGTGTTAATTGTCGATATTTGTAGTATATAGTAATTATTACCATCTATTAAATATATAATACCATACCATGATGATATTTAAAAGTGATTTTTTGCTATTTTTCATAATTATTAATCTACTTTAGAAATATTTTTTATTTGTTTAAAAAATATTATAATTCCTCACATTTAATAGCAAAATATAGTCCTTTATAAACTAAAAAATTTCATAAATAGTTTTAGCATAGTATCATAGAAAAAAGCCATACTAATAAAATAAAAAAAGCCCGAATTCGGGCATTATTCACACGAGAACACCGGCGAACTTAGATACCGCTGCCCCGTATCTGGAAGTAATACAAGTATATTTTTGTCCCTATTTTCCTCAAGTTTTGCAATAGAAACTCCAGCATAGACTGCAGCACCAGAGGATATTCCTACTAAGAGTCCTTCCTCTTTAGCTAATCGTCGTGTCATGTCATATGCATCTTCATCTCTCACTTTAATCACGTCATCTAATAATTCTGTATTGAGTATTTTAGGAATAAATCCAGCTCCTATTCCCTGTAATCCATGATTCCCAGGAGTACCACCTGATAATACAGCAGAAGATGCAGGTTCTACCCCTATTATCTGAATAGAATTTCTATAACTCTTTAGCTGTTCACCTACACCTGTTATTGTTCCCCCTGTACCTATTCCAGCCACAAATATATCTATATCGCCGGCCATATCGTCCCATATTTCCTTAGCAGTAGTATGCCTGTGTATTTCAGGATTAGCAGGATTTTCAAACTGCTGAGGAATAAATGAATGGGGAATCTCATCTGCCAACTCTTTTGCCTTTTCTATAGCTCCTTTCATACCAAGTTCACCAGAGGTAAGAATTAATTCAGCTCCATATGCGGCAAGTAAGCTCCGCCTCTCTATACTCATAGTCTCAGGCATTGTAAGTATAAGCCTATACCCCAATACAGCACATACCATTGCAAGGCCTATGCCTGTATTCCCACTTGTAGGCTCTATAATTACAGAATCAGGAGTTAATTTACCCTCTTTTTCTGCTTCTAATATCATATTTAGAGCAATTCGATCTTTTACACTACCTCCTGGATTAAAATACTCTACCTTTGCATATATATTGCCCCAATTTTCATCTGCAATCTTATTTAATTTTACAATTGGTGTATTTCCAATAAGTTCAGTTACATTATTTGCAATATTTTTCATATCAAAATACCTCCCCATATATTATTAATATTATATCACAAATGGTCAAAATCTTATTATCCTCTCTTTTTGAATAATAGAGCATCAAATCCTATATAATGGGAGGGATTATCCGATACTAAAAGTAAAAAGCATTGATACTTCAAAGGCAGTGCTAATCCCTACATAATGGTAGCTGTACCCGTTATTTAATTAGAATATAAACCTAAAACATTTATCTGTCCCTATTATACCATGCATCTGTCCTCGTTAATTAATTGGAATATAAACTCACTGAAACCTTATCAACCATACTAACTATAATATGGATATAATACCTCTCCTGTATGGGCATCTATATATAAAAGCCAATAACCAAATCCATACATACCTTTAGCAGGTTTCCAACAATAAAATCCTTCTAAATGCCTTGGAGGCATAGACGCATATGGTCCTGGAATTCCGTATACTATATATTTCATAATACCTTCTTCCGATATAAGTCCTACTAAATAGTGACTATCATAAGTATATGGATAATATGCCCCAAATTGAGGAACTTTAACCCATTTAGACCCTTCTATATACTCATCAAATGGATCTATGAG
>DGES01000096.1:732-1253 GCA_002386065.1 Firmicutes bacterium UBA3920 | reverse complement strand
TCAACGTATATATCCTCCTCTTTCCCTCTTTGTTCATAATGTTCTTGCAATACTTCACTTTGGATAGATTCTTTCCCACCTATCCCCTCCTCTCCATCCACTTTCTCCAATTGAATCCAACTATCATATATCTTAGTGTCATCCTCCAATAACTCTTTATCACTTTCGTCCCGAATATTACTAATTACATCGTTTATTTGGGTATCTAATATATCTCTTTCATCTTCTATGTCTGATATTTCCTCTACAGCTAAAGTTGATGTGATACCTTCCCTAGCCCCATCTACTTCATGTCCACTTCCAGTGGCAGATTCCTCCTGCATTGTATTATCCTTATTTGTATTATCCAATTTTTTTAAATTACTATAAGACTCAAATTCTTCTCCTTTATAAGCCCTATTTTGCCAAATCGACCCATCTGTTTTTACACTCTCTCTAATTGCATTTGTCACCCTACCTGTCCAATCAATTTCAATGCCTTTATCTGCATAGCCTACAAGGGGAAATTTTATAGATATAAG
>DGES01000096.1:0-469 GCA_002386065.1 Firmicutes bacterium UBA3920 | reverse complement strand
TGAGGAATCTGCATCCCTCTACCAGGTACTAATATAATCTCATACATACCGTTTATCTCATCTGCCGCTTTAATATCTTGAACATATATGTATGCCTTACCCCTATCCCCCTTTATCTCCAATTTGCAGTAACCTGCCGGTTCCTTACCACTTTCAAAGCCACATCCCTTATCTCGAGATTGAAATATTATAAAGGAACGGTGGTAATAGTTTTTTCCCAACATTATAATCCATCCTCCTTTTAAGACTATCATTATAATATATGTAAGGTATTCGCAAATGTTGTTTAATTATATGAGAATTGTTTATGGATTATCCAATATAATTGTTTACTAAAAATAAAAATATAATTTTCCCCCAAAATTGTGACATGTAATATCACGATTTTAGATCTTTGAATTATCCCAATTTTTGTGGTCGCTTAAAATATCACTGTTTTTGCCTATTAGCATGTAAGGAGTTAATAAAA
>DGES01000008.1:4791-4995 GCA_002386065.1 Firmicutes bacterium UBA3920 | reverse complement strand
TACTGTCTTTGCTGAGAAAGTTCTAGAATACCATAATATAAGTCAATATTTTAAAAGTATAAATGGCAGTAATCTAGATGGAACTAGGGCATATAAAGATGAGGTAATAGAATATACATTGAGCAATATGGGAGAAATGGATAGAACGCGAGTTATAATGATAGGTGACAGAAAATATGATGTAATTGGAGCAAAACAACACAA
>DGES01000008.1:4308-4570 GCA_002386065.1 Firmicutes bacterium UBA3920 | reverse complement strand
ACAGACTCCAAGGGATTTGCTGTCTATAATATCTAAATAAATGTATTGTTGCATATCTACATATTTAATCTTTCCTTCTAAATATAGGGTAAATTCACATACCATGTTGCTTTCACTAGTAAAACATTGGAAAACAGCTATATATTAAAAACTTAAGGAGATTTAAGTTTTGCGAAAAACAGTTATTCTCAGTAATTCATAATATATACATATTATGATATATTAAATTTTTCTTTATATTTTTATAACTGAAGAATTACTC
>DGES01000008.1:0-4087 GCA_002386065.1 Firmicutes bacterium UBA3920 | reverse complement strand
ACCTGATCATTTTTCAAGAGAGGTGTATGTATTTGGATTACCCGAGGTTGAGGATAACTATTTCCTTCTATTACTACGATATCATCATCTGTCAGTACAATATCCCAACCAACATATTTTATATAAGGTAATTCTTCCATTACACATAATAGTTTATGTTTAATATTATGCCATCCAGGGATTTTTACACCTTTTATTTGCGAATCGGTATCAGGATGTTTATTATGCCAAATGAGATTTTCTGTTTCAAGTCTAGTTACAGCAGCACTGAGTTCACCACTGTTTAAATCTATATTTGCACTATATCCCCCTTGTGCAAAATTATCTAAACCTCCTGAAGCCTTTCCACCTATTCTCTGTGCTGCTCCGGCGATAAATGGTTTATGAGTATGTGGATCCATCATTGCCACAACTCTTATTGTGTTAGTGGAACCTGGATATAAATTACGAGAGTACTGTCCCTGTTCTATGAATTCAGTAATAATGAAATTGTCAAGATTTGATATTATATTTTCCAGTTCTTGCCTTTTTATCTCTTTGCCATTTTTAAATATTACATTATTTTTAATATGCAATATTTTTACGCCTCTCCCTTGAGAACCTCTAACAGGTTTTATAACAAGGCCACTTTCTTTTTTACATATATAAATGAGTGAGTCAATATCATTTATTTTAACTTTAGACTGTAGTGGTAAAATGTTGCCATTATCTATGAGTGCATAATTTTTAGGCACTCTGATGTATTGAGATATTATCTTCTCAAATATTATCTTATCATCTAATATTACATTATAAGGCTGATTAATAAATCTACTCATTTCATGGTTATGATCTGAAAGGTAATCTCTAAAATTATTATGTTCTAAGTTATAAAGATAATATTTTTCACTTAAAAATCCTAATTGCCACATTTTAAGACGCTTAAAAAATCCCAGGTTATTATCTGACTTTATATCATTTTTTATAATGTCGAATCTACTTTTGCAGGAATAGTATGTTTTTTGAATTGCATTTAAATTTTTCACGATTAATATCCTCTCTATATGTTTTTAAATTGGATTCTAATATAAAAAGGCAAATATTGAATATTATTATTTTAAGTATAGATTTATTAATCATCGGATAATATGTTTTCTTAGCAAAATTGCAGACTTTTAGATAATTATATTTTAGCAAAACTGGACTTATTTTTCTACAAAAATTTATTTTAAAAAAATAAATATGAGTAATTATAACACATTAAACTTATTAGATAAACCCCATAAAGTATTAATTTTTACAAAAACAAAAGGAATTATATGGGTATTGATTTGAAGAACTTCTTTTCTTATCATGTATAAACACTCGAAAATATCAATATTTCTAAAAAAAATTAGTGAAAATATAGGAATTTAGATATAAATAATATGGAACAGTAGAGACTTGCTATAGTTAAATGTTTATTTATATATCATTTTGTGGTTTTAACTTACAATATCCCCAACTATAAGTTGACGCAAAAGATTTCTAATGCTAAAATTAGACTAGTAGTTATCTGTTTATAAAATTCAGGATGGGAGTTTAGGATAAAATGTGGGAATTTAAAAGAATACGAATTTTTTCATCAATTCTCATATTATTGATTATAAACATTATGTATTGTTGGACAGGCATAGGTGGTATAGATTATGCATTGGCACAGTCTAGTGATGATAATTTTATAAAGTTAGTAGGAGCTGCATACATACAGCCATATGGGAATATAGATATAATGCAAGAAAGTCATAATTATATAGTAGGTGCGATGGGATTAAAAAATCGATTAGAAAGTATGAGTTTTGATATTGAAAATCAGCCTGATGATATGATGCTAGTATATAGGGGATGTGTACAAAATTATGGTGATATTCCCAACAGTGAGAATGAAAATACTTGGAGGGATCCTGTTACAGGAGAACTTTGGTTAAAAGCTCCGGCTTACTTAGGTATAATAGGCGAAGGGAAAAATTTAGTAGGTATCCAGATGCGTCTTATCGATAAAAATACAGGAAAAGATTATAAAGATTATAAAATACAATATCAAATTTATACGGCAGATCTGGGCTGGTTAGACAAAGTATCAAATGGCAGCTTTGCAGGAGTAAAAGGTAGAAGCTTGGGAATTGATGCCATTGCTGTAGAAATAAAAAAGGAGAGGAAGCTCCCTAAAGTGTCAACATCATCTAGATCTTCAAGAAGATATATTCAAGATATAGAAGAGCAGATAAAAGCATCACCAGTTTTTGCTTTCGTTACGGAAGATTCTAAAATATATAGTTCTATAAATGGTAGAGCTATTGGGACAGTAAATATGGGTTCGTGGGTTGAGATTATTCAAGATAGAAGCTGTATTTGGTATCAAATAAAAGAAAATGGGCGAACAGGTTGGATTAAAGGTAAAAATCTTTTAATTCCTCAAGAAACTCCTACAAATAAAGATAAGCTTACGGATGAAGAACTTGAAATGTATGTAAATTATAAGAAGTTTAGTAGTTCTACTCCATATTTTATATGGGTAGATATAGATAGGCAGCTTACTCATGTTTTTAAAGGCAGCATTGGGAATTGGCAATTAGAAAAAACAATGGTCTGTGCTACTGGAAAAAATAAATCTCCAACAATTAGAGGTACTTTTAAGATCCAAGATAGGGGAAGATGGTTTTATTCAGATAGATTGCAAAGTGGAGCAAAAAATTGGATGAGATTTTATAATTCGTATCTATTTCATTCAATAGCTTTTGATGATAGACGAAATGTACAAGATGATACTCTAGGGGCGAAGGTGAGTTCTGGCTGTGTAAGGCTGTCTATAGAAGACAGCGAATATCTATATGAGATAATTCCAGAAGGGACTACTGTTTGGATCAATTAAGATGAATAGTATTTATTATATGATTAAAGGTTGATTGATTTTTATTATTATTAAATAAGAGATAGTACTTTAATATGGATAAGGAGAAATATGTTCGTTTTTAGTAAATTTAGTGGCGTAGCATATGTGCGCCGCTTTTTTATTCGGTGGAAAGACATTTTGAAACATATATAACTATAATTAAAATAACAGTGTTCTCCGATTTTCAAAATCATAGAACACTGTTACTGGTGCCGAAGGCGGGGGTCGAACCCGCACGAGGTTTGAGCCTCACAGGATTTTGAGTTTTCCAAGCCATTCGGAACCTAATGGCTTGAACCGGAACGAAACAGTCTTTTCCGTCACTTTCCAAAGCATCAAAAACCCGAAAAAGCCTTATAAAACCAGCATTTTCGACGCAAAGCCCAAAAAGCACAAGCTATTCGCCCCCTTCTCGATTATCAGCAGCCAGATACCCAATTTGAGGCGCTGGAGGGATGTTGGAGGGATGTACGCAGGATATACCTCCTGCGAACTCGTACAGGGAACATACACACTAATAGAAATTGTAACAGCTTCACCCGTTGTTGACAATACATAAATTGGAGCTGATACAATGAAAAACCGAAAATACTATGAGCAACTTTTCGACAAGTATCCCGATGTGGTGACACTATCACAGTTCAGAAATATGCTGGGTGGCATCGGTGACGGGACTGCAAGAAAGCTCATGCGCGAGAATCGCGTTAAGCACTATTACATCCGTTCTACCTATTTAATTCCCAAAGCCTGGGTCATTGACTATGTTCTCAGTGACCACTATGCGGAATACAAGGAACAACTGAAAGCGCAGGTTTAGACTGTGTTTGACTAATGTAGGCGTTCAGAAATGATCGCCTATTTTTTTATCCAATTTTAAGGAGGTGACACAAAACATGAACACGCAAATCATCGCCATCGCCAACCAGAAAGGCGGCGTTGGCAAGACTACGACCTGTGCGAACTTGGGAATTGGGCTGGCGCAGGCTGGGAAGAAAGTGCTGCTGATCGACGGAGACCCGCAAGGCAGCCTGACCATCAGCCTGAGCAATCCCCAGCCGGACAAGTTACCCTTTACCCTGTCCGACGCGATGGGCCTATATAAATGCTAAAATAGAAATGTACAAAAGTGCAAAAATAACTATGTACAAAATCCAATAAAAATATACAATTTTATTG
>DGES01000089.1:1742-5629 GCA_002386065.1 Firmicutes bacterium UBA3920 | reverse complement strand
GATATATATCATATAGATAGGGGTTATGAGCATTTTGAGCATAAGCTCAAGGCACTAGGAGGTAGAATAGAACGGGTAGAATAGAGTTCTAATTGGGATCTGTACTGCATATAATTATTTGAGTAGTGGTGGTATTGCGAGGGGGACAATTGAATGAAGTGGTGGATAAGCGGTATGCTGCTCATCATATTTATAGTACTAGTAATCCCATCTTTTATAGTAAGAAGATGTTCAATCAGTGAATCAAAACCTATTATGATAGAGTCAAAAGAGCAAACGATAGAAGAAGTACTTACAATCGATATAAAAAGCGAAGAGAACGAGCCCTTTATACAGCTATATGATCATATAAATGGGAAGATTATAGAACTTTCACTCGAGCAATATATAGTAGGAGTAGTGGCTGCAGAAATGCCTGCATCATTTCATATAGAGGCATTAAAGGCACAAGCTGTGGCGGCCAGGACTTTAGCAGTACGGAAGATGAGGGAATATGGAGGGCAAGGATGTTCTAAGTATGATGCTGAGGTGGATGTATGCTCCTTTTATGGTCACTGCCAAGCTTGGATATCGGATGAGGAACAAAAGAAGAATTGGGGTTCTAGTTATGATGAAAAACGTAAAAAAATAGTACAGGCAGTAGAGGAGACACGAGGTATTATACTCAGATACCAAGGTAGTCCCATAGAAGTATTTTTCTATTCTACAAGTAACGGTAAGACAGAGGATTCAGAAGAGGTATTTTCTATGAATTTACCCTATTATGGAGTGGTAGATAGTATTGGTGAAGAAGATGCTCCTCAATTTAAGGGAATAGCGACATTTTCACGAGATGAATTTGTAAAAAGATTTAAACAATATTATCCTAATAGCAAACTTACAGTAAAAAATATAGAATCTCAGGTAAAAATTTTAAGTTACACAGAGAGCGGGCGTGTGGATGAGATAATGGTAGGGGGGATTAAGTTAAAGGGTAAAGATTTTCGGACTATATATAATCTAAATTCAGCTGATTTCAACTTTGAATTTTCGGATGAGGAAGTCATTATACATACCACAGGTTATGGTCATGGAGTAGGAATGAGCCAGGTTGGTGCAGATAAAATGGCCAAAGATGGCAAGACATTTATCGATATATTGAAACATTATTATATAGGTGTTGATATAGAGACAGTTTATTGATAGAAAGTACGGCATTTGCTGTATTTTTTTTTATTTTTTGGGAACAATTTTAAAAAGGAGGTGGATTTATGGATAGAGATAAGAAAGATATAAAAAATGTGAAAGATGCAGAAGATATAGCTCAAGGTGATGATAGTCGTATAACATCTGATAAGCCAAAAGAAGGTGGGTTAAGGAATATTTTCAGTAGAGAAAAATTTATAGGATTCCTTGATAGACAGGGTTTTTATATTGTGCTCTTTGTATGCATATGTATAATAGGCGTAACGGCCCTTATAACAACGGGGAAGGATAAAAAACCGTATGGAGAAGAACAAAATGAAGTGCAAAATGGAGATTATGAATTAGATTTAGATGGTAACGAATATAGATACAATCTATATTCAGATATGTATAAAACGGATGAATTGGGCGAAGATAGTGAAGACATGGATGATGTGAATATAAAGGTGGAAGATGTATTAACAGGGGATGAAAGTGAAGAAAGTTCTGAAGAGGATAAAAAAGATATAGGTAACAGCAAAGAAGAAAGTAAAGTAGAAACAGAAGAAACAGATACACAAGGTGGGACTACCAATGTATTAGAAGAAAATGTAAAAGAAGTAAGCAATCCTCAAGACAAGACTGTATCGGGCTCGGAAAAACTTGGTAAAACAATGCTTAAACCTGTACAGAGTGATGTTATAATAACAGACTATGCCCATGATGAACTCATATATTCTTTCACCCTCAAAGAATGGCGTACCCATCCGGCAATTGATATAGAAAGCGAATTGGGCAGTGAGGTAAAGGCCGTATTAGATGGTGTAGTACAATCGATAGAAGAAGATTCGCTCATGGGAATAGTTATAACCCTCGATCATGGAGATAATCTAATCACAAAATATGCAAATCTTTCTACTAAAGATATGGTACAAGTAGGACAGTATCTAGTAAAGGGTCAAGTTATAAGTGGTGTAGGAAAGACTGCCTCTGCAGAAACACTAGATCCACCCCACCTTCATTTTGAAGTCATCATGGACGGTCAAAATGTGGATCCTAAACAGTTTTTTGAATAGATAGAAATATGAATACTTTTAAATGGTATGATAACTTTATAGAAAAGTTCAGGATTTTCCTGGACTTTTTTGATAGTTTTTGTATGTATAATAGTTTTATAAAAATAGAAAGGACAATCTATTTTAACCCTTAATCACTTCTTTTTTTATTTCCTCATGCATATCTATTTATAGAGCAACACTTATTTTAGTGCAATATAGTTCACATAGATATGTAAGGGGGTTCTCAGTTTGAAAGATTATATTGAAGAGAGGGTTATGGAGGTTGCAGCATATATAATAGATACTGGGGCAACTGTTCGTGAGGCGGCAAAGGTGTTCAAGGTCAGTAAATCTACAATTCACAAAGATATGTCAGAACGATTACCTAAGGTTGATCCTATTACATATGAGAAGGTAAAGAAAATATTAGAAAAAAATAAGGCAGAACGGCATATTCGGGGAGGATTTGCAACAAAGATGAAATATAAAAAAGGAATTTAAATAATATAGAGAAAAAGCATATTAAAAGAGGATTTTTGGTAGATATGTCGAATGAATCACTAATGGGTGTTTAGCGTACAAAAGAAAGGAAAGATGGCGGTGTTTGGATATAAAGATATAGGTATAGATTTAGGAACGTCCAGTGTATTGGTGTATGTGAAGGGAAAAGGTATTTTACTTAGGGAACCTTCTGTTATAGCAATCGATAAAGATACGGATAATGTATTAGCAGTGGGAAATGAGGCGCAGATGATGGTAGGTCGGACGCCGGGGAACATAGTTGCCCTACGGCCTATGCGTGATGGCGTTATCTCTGACTATGAGATAACATTAAAAATGCTCAGATATTTTTTAAGAAAAGCGGTTGGTAGAAATATTTTAAGAAAACCAAGGGTGGTAGTATGTGTACCGAGTATTGTAACTGAAGTAGAAAAACGGGCAGTATTAGATGCCACATATGAAGCAGGAGCGAAACAGACCTATCTAATTGAAGAGCCCATAGCTGCAGCAATTGGTGCGGGAGTAGATATTAGTAAGCCATGTGGTAATATGGTAGTTGATGTGGGAGGGGGGACTACTGATATTGCTGTAATATCCCTTGGAGGGGCCGTTATAACTGATTCTATCAGGGTGGCAGGTGATACATTTGATGAAGATATTATACGATATATGCGTAAGAAATATAACCTCCTCATAGGAGAACGTACTGCTGAAGCTATGAAAATGGATATAGGCTCAGCGTTTCCACGGAAGGAGAAGGTTGAGATGGCAGTGACGGGTCGAAATTTGGTATCTGGCCTACCTAAAACAGTGGAGGTAAGTTCAGATGAGATGTTAGAAGCTCTAACTGAACCCATACAGGCCATTGCTGATGCAGTACATGCAGTACTTGAACGGACACCGCCAGAACTGGCTGCTGATGTAGGTGAAAATGGCATAATTATGACTGGAGGGGGAGCCTTGCTATATGGGCTTGATAAGTACATAGAAGAAAGGACTAAAATTCCAGTATATGTATATGAGGAGGCATTATCAAGTGTGGCCCTTGGAACGGGCAGGGTATTGGAAAATATAGATGTCTATGCGAATTGGGCAATGTCAGAATATAGGCGAAGTACTTTGTATCAAGGATATTAGTTTTCAAAATAGGAGTTTTTAAATTTT
>DGES01000089.1:0-1492 GCA_002386065.1 Firmicutes bacterium UBA3920 | reverse complement strand
TTTTTTAGTCTGATGATGTATATTAAGAGGTGATTTTAAATTGCTTAGAGGGATATATACAGCTACAACTGGAATGATACAACAATCTAGACGATTGGATACAATAGCTAATAATCTAGCTAATATAAACACCAATGGATATAAACGGGATAAGGCGATAGATAGATCCTTTGAAGATGAGTTGCTTTTGCGAACAGGTGGTGGAACTGGTTCAAAACGTATAGGAAATATTAATCATGGTGTATATATGGATGAAGTGGTAACTTCATTTGACCAAGGTACACTCAATCAGACTGAAAAAAGTACAGATTTAGCACTATTTGGAGATGGATTTTTTACCGTTTTAACGGATAATGGGGCGCGATATACTCGAGATGGCAGTTTTGTAATCGATGGTTCTGGAAGGCTTGTTACTATTGAAGGTTGGCCAGTATTAGGGGAACAAGGCGAAGTTTATCTAAATAATGATGATTACATAGTAGATAGATATGGCAATATATTTCAAGACGGCGCCTATGTAGATACGCTTCTAATTGTAGATTTTGATGATAAATATGCATTGAGAAAATCAGGTGATAATTACTTTGTAAATATAGATCCAGCTAACCAGCCAGTGGAGTTTACTGGTGAGGTAAAACAAGGGTTTCTAGAAGGCTCAAATGTGGAACCCATAAGAGAGATAGTAGATATGATGGCCGCTACTAGAACATACGAGACAAATCAACGTCTAATAAAGATGATTGACAGTACTCTAGATAAAGCTGTTAATGAAGTAGGAAGAGTATAGGGGGATACGTATGATAAGGGGATTTTATAGTTCAGCATCTGGCATGATAGCTCAACAAACTAATATAGATACAATTTCAAATAATATAGCAAATATGAATACTGTGGGATATAAAAAGGCAAAGGCTTCCTTCAAAGATGCCATGTATACTGCAATTGAGAATAGACCCCAGCCTGTAAATTTAAGAGTAGGCAACGGAACTCGAGTAGGGGCTATACAGAGATATTTTCATCAAGGTATAATGGAGCCTACTGGAGGTTCGTTGGATATTGCAATACAAGGTCCTGGGTTTTTTAAAGTAGATGGAGGTAATGACAATATATTATATACGCGAGATGGGAATTTCAAATTATCTTCAGAGATTGATGGACAGGGAGCAGTATTTAGATTAGTTACGTCTAATGGACATTATGTTTTAGATGCCAATACGGGTCAACCTATATCGTTTAGGCCGTATTATCCTCAATATGGTATTACATTTTCTCAGGATAATATACTCATATCTGAAGATGGGATTGTATCCATTAAAGACGAAGAGGGAAACGCGTATAATATAGGTAGGATAGCAGTTGTTTCTTTTATAAATCCACAGGGGCTTGAATCAGTTGGAGATAATATGTATAGGATGCCGACAGCGGATGGTACAGTAACTGGCCCAGAGATGGAGGATGCAGAATCTAAGCTTATGCAGGGTTTTTTGGAGAG
>DGES01000091.1:17741-18071 GCA_002386065.1 Firmicutes bacterium UBA3920 | reverse complement strand
TTTATATTTTATGGATTGTAGACTTTAAAAATTCTTATATATGGAGGATAGTGCTATATGAAGAAAAAGAATTTGCCAGTAAATATAAATGAAAAATATGATATAGAGATAGAAAACTTAAATTCAAATGGGCAGGGAATAGGAAGGATAAATGGTTATACTCTATTTATAGATGGTGCACTACCCTATGAGCGGGTAAAGGTAAAAATTACAAAGACAAATAAAAACTATGGATTTGCTAAGCTTTTAGAGATTATAGAGAAGTCGCCGGCGCGTGTTGACCCCATATGCGAGTACTTTGGGGAGTGCGGTGGATGCCAACTTCAGCAT
>DGES01000091.1:9250-17481 GCA_002386065.1 Firmicutes bacterium UBA3920 | reverse complement strand
ATTACGAGATTATTTGCACTACACCATGCACTGATGATATGGGTTATACTTTCCCCATTCCTAGATCCGCACATGGTTTTGCCATCTATAGCTACTACATCGCCACCACTCTCACAATATACTGTAAGATCCTGCATCCAGTTAGTAAAACATCTTTCAACTTGGCTAGGCTTCATTGCACTTAATACCCTGTAAATTGTCGATGTTGAGGGAATACCATTCTCTAGTGAAATATGTTTTTTTATCCATTTTTCATTCTGTTCCATAGATGCCCATAAATTCATATCCCCCGGTGTATCTATACCTGAAAAACAGGCCGATATAATAACGAAAAGTACATCTATCAGCTTATGCTCTACCTTCCCTTGTTGTCTGATATCATCCAGCTCATCAAATATCTCAAAAAAACGTCCTTTGTACTGATCATTACCTATTATTTATTCCCCCATTTTTCCTGCAACTCGCCTAAATCTGCAGTTTCATATGGGTAATATTCGACGCTTAGCTTGATAATCCTTTTGGTATTTATTGTAATACATTCGCAAGCAATATGTTTTCCTGCTATGCTGGGGCGACTCTTTCCTAGTTTCCATTTATTTGCTTCATGAATTTACCGTGGGAAGGGATGATAATATGAATAATAAACTAGAAGAACTTATGAGTGCTGCAAAAATCAAGGATAATAATTGCCGGCTTTTACACTGGCTAACTATTATCCTTCTTTTTTATTTCTTCTTTTTTGGTGCCTGGCACCAAATCTTAGGCACCAAATTTCAAACATTTCCTTTACATCCTGTTGTTAATATCATCATAGCAATTACTGTTATGATAGATATAAGCTTTCTTTTCATGAAACCCTCCAGAATATATATTATTCTTATTAGTATATGGTTTATGGGAGGGTTTTGTGATTGTCTAGAAATTCATCAAGTAATTTGTATTTAAAAGTGCCTGGCACATTAATATATAAATTCATTTACTAATTCATGTCCTGCAACTTCTTGCTTTTTTATTAATTTGTTGTTCTCGATTATATAAATATTTAAATCTGTTATAAGGTATGTTTCATTATTTAATTGGTATATAGCCCTTGCATTTTCATTTGACAGGTCAAAAAGTTTTTCTACCTTTTTATTAAATAAATCATACTTAACAATTGAAGAATTAGTAATACCTTCAATTCCGTATATTGTCCCAGCAATGTTAACTATATAAACCAATTCTTCACCTATAGTCATGACTTCTTCCTCTAAACCAGCATTATTTAATTTAAAAATTTTATTAATATCTTCATTTGCCCCAAAATTAATCTTTTTGTTTTTGATTATATAGATTGTATCATCTAGTACAAATGGAAAAACCTGCTCAGGAGAATCGTATGAATATATTTCTGTATTAGTAGCTGTTTCTGTGTCATAACAATATATAGAGGTAAAATTATTTTCAAAGCTATGAACAGAATAGTAGAATTTCTCATCTTCAATGTAATAGTTGTCAAAAGTACCTATAACACTTTCCTCAGCTATCTTATTCTTAAACTCTTCTGAATACATTTTAAGGTAGGCATTTTTTTCGTCTTGACATATTATAAGATAGGTCTCCCTAACTTTTGTAACATAAATAATGTTATCTTCAATATCTGAATAACTCTTTATTCCATCATCTTTAAGAAGGTATATATTATTGTAGTTGTCAACAGATATTGTTTCTTCTTCCCCTACCCTAGATGTAATCCAAAAGTATTCTGTATTTTTCCCTAACTTTTTCTCATACTTTCCTTCATCATTAATTACAGTAAAATAAACCTTGTTTCCATCTGCAACAAGATATGGCACTCCATTACCAAGATAGCTATTATCTCCCTTTATAAATAGAAAAAAACTCATTACTATTATAACTATTATTATAATAGGAAAAAAAGATTTTCTTTTCATTATCTTCCTCTTTTCTTATTCTACATACTTCTTAGTACATCTATTGTTTTTAATTGTGAAACTTTTCTTATTGTTCTTGACGTTGTTATAATCATGACAAGATACGTAGCAGCAATTGACACAATAAACTGCAATACAGTAAATTTTAAATCACCCATCATAGATAAATCCATAAGCTTGGGTAGTAACTTGATTACTAAAACAGACATTAACGTAGCTATTATTGAAATAACAACCCAGATAAAGAAAACTTCAAGATTAAGTATTTTGGAAATACTCTGTGAATTAATTCCTATAGATTTTAATATTCCTATTTCCCTATATCTTTCCTTAAGAGAATTATTAAGAGTTACATTCATTATAACTACCCCTAATAATAAAAGTGTAACAATAATTATCATGCCAATTAAAATTATCATTTTTGCAAGCTGTGGTAAGCCCTCACTATATTCAAGCCCATATGATGTTATTAGGCCTTCTCTCTCAATTAAATCTGCAACCACTTTAACATTATCCACCTCATCAATAAAGACATTGATTGTTTGTCTGGTAATTCCCGAATCTTTGAAGTTTTCTATAGATGTGCCATATAGGGATGCTCCTATCTCATTAACTGTATTCTGTGACACTATAAAGACATTTTCATACCAGCTTGCAATCATTGGCTGTTGATAAAAACCTACTAAAGTCAACTTCTTTGAGACTCTTGTACCAGAATCACTTGTAACACGAGCATTATATGATATTTCAATTTGGTCTCCTGGCTTATATCCCAAATCCTCCATATTAGAGTTTAATATTATATCTTCATCTCCAAGCTCAAGACTATAGCCACTAATATAAGATGCTTGCTCACTATTCATTGCTAAAACCGTTGCTTCAACTGCATCCTTATCAATTGATACTGATGGTGTAAACTTAAATATAGCCATGTCTACATGGTCTATCTCTCTTATCCTACTTATACTTTCCTCACTTATTTCTTCCCCAACTGTATCGACATCAATAATTTTAAGATTAGAATTATCTGTTATGTTTGTTGATGCTTTATCTGAAAGTGCAACCGTTAATGTATATGTAAGATTAAATACTATAATTATTACAGCAAAAATAACAACTATTGCTATGTTCTTTTTCTTTTTCCTCTTTGTATTTTTATATGCCATTTCAAATACATCTACAAACTTCATCTTAGCTTCTCCTCACTTCTTGTTTCTTCAATTAATCTTCCATCTGATAGTCTATATACTTTGTCAGCAAATGTTTTTACCACTTCACTATGGGTGACAATAACTACTATTTTACCTTGATTGGCTATTTCTCTAATGATATTTAATATATGCTCTTCATTATCTCTATCTACGTTACCTGTGGGCTCATCCGCAAAAACAATATCCGGATTATTAATTATAGCTCTAGCAATAGCAACTCTTTGTTGCTCTCCTCCTGATAAAGTATTAGGTAAATGTTTCTTTCGATCATACAAGCCTACCTTATCTAATACTTCATCAACCTTTTTATCCCTATCTCTTTTTTTAACTTCACTATTTACATAAAGGGCAATCTTAACATTATCATCAGCTGGCATATCATTTATAAGGTTATATTGTTGAAATACAATTCCTATATTGTTTGCCAAAAAGCTTTCTTGCTTCTTCTTACTAAATGAAAAAATATTATTACCCTTCCACAAATACTCACCAGCAGTAGCATCATCAAGCGTTGACATAATATTTAACAAGGTGCTTTTACCACTTCCCGATTCTCCAACAATTACAACAATCTGCCCTGATTGACATGTCATGCTAACATCCTTCAATATGGATATCTGCTGATTATTAAATAAAACATTCTTTTTTATATTCTTTAATTCCAACTTCAATTTTCTTCCTCCGTTTTATTATAAAAGATCTACAAAGTAATAAGTTGCTTGTATGTCAAAGCAATCGTCCATCTTATTCATTTTAAAGCCACCATTACATCTATATTCCTCTATATAGTCCAGTATTTCCTTCTCAGATATAAAATTCTTATTCAAATTTTCTTCTCCAAGAAGAAGTATTTTTGTTTGGTTGATTGTATAATTAAATGCAATAAATAAAATTGAACCATAGCGAGAAAATCATGTATAATGTTTTTGTCTAAAAAAATCAAGATACAGTGAGGTGCTCACTATGGCTGATACTAATTCTACCACAAGTAGACGAAAGTTTAAATATCTAACACCATATGAACGTGGAGAAATACATGCTCTACTGCAAGAAGGCAAGAATCAAAGTTATATAGCAAGAAAGCTAGGTCGTGATTCTAGTACTATAAGCAGAGAGATAAAAAGAGGTACTGTTACCCAATTAAGGAGTAACTTAGAAACGTATGAAGCTTACTATCCAGAGACTGGGCAGGCAGTTTACGAAAAGAACCGTCATAACTGCGGTTGCAAAATCAAATTGGCGGAAGCAGAAGACTTTGTAAGCTTTGCAGAGGATAAAATCTTAAAAGATAAGTGGTCCCCTGATGCCGTTGTGGGTTCATGTAAAACTGATCCTCAATGGATTGATAAACCAATGGTATGTACCAAGACCTTATATAACTATATAGATAAAGGGTTTATGAAGGTAAAGAATATAGACTTGCTTCTCAAAACCCGTTTAAAATCAAAGAAACCCCGCATAAGGCCTAATAAACGAAACCTTGGCTTGGTGAAAGCATAGAGCAAAGGCCTCAAGAGGTAGATAAACGGGAAGAGTTTGGGCATTGGGAGATAGATACGGTGATTGGTAAATGTTCTAGTGAGCCTGTTATTATGACCTTAATAGAAAGAAAAACTAGACACGATTTACTATTCCTACTGGAAGGTAAAACTAACGATGCAGTGAATAATTGCACACAGTCTCTTAAAGAGGAGTATGGGGATTTGTTTTCAAAAGTTTTTAAAACGATAACAGCAGATAATGGCTCAGAATTTAGTGGTCTTTCTGACAAACTAGATGAGTATGGGAGCAAAGCCTATTTTCCTCACCTTTATTCATCTTGGGAGCGTGGCACAAATGAATTTCATAACGGTATTGTTAGACGCTTTATACCGAAAGGGAAATCGCTTAAAGACCTATCGATAGAGACGCTTAGGAGGATCCAAAATTGGATTAATAACCTACCGAGGAAAATCTTAAGCTACCTGACGCCCAATGAATGTTTTAAGAGCGAATTAAATCTCTTAGGTATAACTGGATAGTAAATGGGGAGGCCTTTCGGCATAATATGCCAAAAGGCCTGGCAAAATTATATCATCACCAGCGTTGTCAAGGGTAGGGTGGAGATTTTCTACCTGCCCTCAAGGACAGGTAAGTGAATAATAGTTCAGAGGCTTCTTTATCGAAAGAGATATATCCTAATTCGTCTGCTATAATAAGGTCATATTTTTCGAATTTCTTTTCAAAAGCCCTCAATGTTTTTTCAGATCTAGATTTTTTTAGTTCATTTACTAGCAATGGTATTGTGGTAAAAAGAACCTTATATCCTTTGTTACAGGCCATAATTCCAAGTCCTATAGCTATATGTGTTTTTCCTGTACCAGGGTTTACTGCAAGTATTATATTTTGCCCTGTTTCTATAAAATCTAATGATGAAAATACTTTTATCTTATCTCTTGCATCTTGAGGTAAATCCTCTATGCTTAGGTCTTCTATATACTTTTTATTCCATTTGCTTTTCTTAAATCATATTCGTTTTCTAGTAAGGATAAAAGAAAAGCCTCATATGTTAAATTCTTTATATTTGCTTCCTTTATTTCATCCTCTATATTTCTAATTATATATGATAATTTCAACTCCTTTGCTATGGTTTTTATATTAGTTTTAACTATATCTTTTTTCATATTATCAAAGCCTCCTTATCAAAATCTCCTGATGAATTTTTTAGTAAATCTCCATAATGATTAAGGATTAACTTTGAATGCTCCTCTATTTCTGTGTTTTTATGCTTATTTCCATCTATGGTTTCTTCTTTTCTATTACATAAAAGTTTTATCTTTTCTGTATCTATATTTAAAGAGTTTATTTTTTCTAATTCTTTTATTGACTTTTCTAATTCTTCTAAGCCTTTATTTGAAATTAATTCAAGTTAGTGTATAATTTCATGGGCATCGGGTATTAAATTCCAAAAAAGGAATACCCCACTAAGGGGTCTTCCTTATGCATAGTCAATCCTATATAATGTAATCAACAATGAAAAACATTAAGCCAAAGTGGCTATGTCCTCCAGATATCTGAAACCTGCGCAAGGGATAACCCTTATCAACTTATTACTGATTATGCTATTGATACCAACAATACCAGCGACGTTAAGATGCTAGAAGACCGACTTAAGACCATTGGTGAAAATACAGGTTGCACTGATATATATGTAGATGGCGGTTACCATTCGGAAGATATTCATGAAATTGCCGATGATAGCGCTATGGAGATTCATCTTACCGATATGACAGGGAGGGAGCCTACAAAGGAAATATCGGCCACTGACTTTGAGATAGACGAGGACACCAATATTATTAAAAAATGCCCTGGTGGATATACACCAATTAACGCAGGCGTAAGCAAAAGTCAGACATCCGCATATTTCCCCCATAAGGCTTGTGAAAACTGCCCTTTAAAGGACCGGTGCTATAGCAAAAAACAGGTAAAAAGTTGTGTAGTACGTATCCCGATAAAGACAGTCAAGGCCTCCCGCGTACGGAAAGTATATTAAAATAAACAGACAAACCACTAAATATCATATTTATATACTATGTTTTAGTTTATAATTTTCGACAAAAGATGTCAAAATAAACGAAAAGTTTTTTTTAATACATGTTTATTTTTTTTAAAATAGGTTATTATATAATATGTAAGTTACCCAAACCCCCAAACCCCTTACATAAAGGCTCTTGGTACTCCAAGGGCCTTTGTGTATCTTTATATCATCATATTCCAGTTTAGAAATCTATAGAATTCCAAAGGTTCAATGTAAAAAACTATAAAATAAATATAAACCAAATTCCATATAAAGTTTCTTTTATTTTTTTGAGAAATTCAAGCATAATAGCCAATTGTAAATCCCCTTATTTGCTGTTATGCTATATTTAAAATAATTATCAATTTTAATTAATGCGAGGGGATTAACTTTGAATAAAATAAAAGATAAAAACATGGAAGACAAAATAACAAATAGTATTATGGCATTCACAAAGTGGATGGAACTTATCTTGGCTCTAGCCATAATTATAGCTGTAATAATAAGTACAAAGGATATATTTATCCTTATGAAACAGATATATAGTGCCAGACAAATGGATCTCTATAATCTATTTAATAATTTTTTGTCCCATATTTTACTTCTAATAATAGGTCTTGAGCTTATAGAAACCCTTATAACTCATACACCAAGCAGCATAATAGATATTATGCTATTTGCAATAGCTAGAAAAATGCTCATACACTCATCAAATGCCTATGAACTATTAGTGGGAGCCATTGCTATAGCTATACTATTTGCCACAAGACGTTTCTTAATATTTGATTGACAATTGAATGAAATAGTGTAAAATTATATATAAATTCATAGATAAGAGGAGATTAGAAGAGAGGAGTTTTATTATGTCAAGAAATGTAAATGGTTATTATGGTCCATATGGAGGAAGGTATGTCCCAGATGTACTAAATAAAGCATTAGATGAGATAAGAGCTGTATATGAAAAGTTAAAAGATGATGCGGAATTTTTAAAACAACTCGACTATTATAACAGGCAATATATTGGAAGACCAAGCCCACTATATTTTGCAAGCAAGCTGACAGACAAAATGGGTGGAGGAAAGATATACCTAAAAAGGGAAGACTTAAATCATACTGGTTCCCACAAGATAAATAACACCATAGGACAAGCCTTACTTGCACAAAAATTAGGCAAGAAACGTATAATTGCAGAAACCGGCGCCGGACAACATGGCGTTGCCACTGCTACTGCATGTGCATTATTTGACATGGATTGTGTCATCTATATGGGAGAAGAAGACACAAAGAGGCAAGAACTAAATGTATTTCGTATGAAATTATTAGGTGCACAAGTCATACCTGTAAGACGTGGTACCAAGACATTAAAAGAAGCAGTTGACGTGGCTATTGAGGATCTCATTGAAAATCATGAATCTACTTATTATATGTTAGGATCAGCTGTAGGTCCTGATCCCTATCCTGCTATGGTAAACAACTTCCAGTCTATAATCGGAAGGGAAACAAAAGAACAGATCTTGGAGGCAGAAGGGC
>DGES01000091.1:5320-8997 GCA_002386065.1 Firmicutes bacterium UBA3920 | reverse complement strand
GCTGGTAAAGGTCTTGACACAGATATGCATGCAGCGACTTTGGCCCTTGGTAAACCTGGTATACTTCATGGCTTTAAATCCTATCTCTTACAGGATGATGAGGGAAATCCTGCGTCTGTATACTCCATATCTGCAGGTCTTGATTATCCAGGGGTTGGTCCAGAACATGCCTTCTTTAAAGACACTGGGAGGGCAAAATATGTAACTATAACAGATAAGGAAGCCCTAGATGCCTTCTTTACTCTATCTCATGTGGAAGGTATAATACCAGCACTCGAAAGTGCCCATGCCGTTGCCTATGCTATGAAACTTGCAAGCAAATTGACTAAAGATGATATCATAGTTGTAAACCTATCTGGTAGAGGAGACAAAGATGTAAAACAAGTTCTCGATTTTATACAAAATAACCATTAAATCATATAGGCCAGACAATATTGTCTGGCCTATATGATTTAATTTCCTGTATTTTTTTAGATAGTTAAAACAAAACTATTTTTTATGCGAAATAGTCAATAAAACACTAAAATTTAATGTGTTTCGCACAGTTTTATATTATCTCTTTTATAAAATTAAGTCTTTTTAATATAACATAAATTTAGTTCCATTTATCTAGTCTAATCTGTTTTTATAATATTTGGTAATCGTTCTAAGATGACATGATCCTAATTTCATGTTAACATATTATTCGGTTGTTAACATATTTTATGGAGGTATTATATGGCTAACCATCAAAATTCCAATAAAACGATAGCTCATCTTAGTCTTTTTGAGTTTATATTTTATGCAACAACTGCCTGTTTTAATCCCTATTTAGTAGTTTTTCTGCAGAGCAAAAAATTTACGAATACTGCCATTGGTACTATATTGTCAATTAATGCCTTAGTTGGCATATTAGCTCAACCTTTTTGGGGAGTAGTAAGTGATAGAATTCAGTCTATAAAGAAAGTCTTTTTATTATGTATATCCCTATCATCTATACTTCTCCTCACTATGCCACTATATCAATCCTACATAGCATATGTAACTATACTCGCCATAATTACATTTTTTGATAGCCCTCTATCACCACTTACTGATGCTTGGATTATACAAAATATAAAATCCATAGAAAGCGGAAATTATGCCAGTATACGACTATGGGGCTCCCTAGGATATGCAGTTACCGTATATATAATGGGTATTATAGTCAATAAACTATCGCCATATCATGCTTTCTACTCACATGCCCTCCTTGCTGCCATCACCATTGTAATAATTACAACTAAAAACTATGATGAAGATATATCCGTATCTCCCGCCCAAGCTGAAAAATCTAGTATAAAAAAACTTCTCACCAATAGGCATTATATAATCTATCTCCTATTCGCAGCGTCCATAATGGCACCTCATAAGGCAGCCTTTACATATCTTCCGAACCTTATGAGCAAAGTTGGAGGTAGTAATAAAGAACTAGGAGCTGCCATGTCCATAATGGCCTTATCTGAAATACCCATGTTTATAATCATAAGGCGATTTATATATGATAAAAAACCTATAACACTCATACTCATATCAAGTATATTCTTTATATTGAAACAGCTCTTATATCTATTTGCAAGGACTCCAACCCACGTAATAATGCTCCAAATACTTCAAGGGCCTTCATATGCACTATTATTGAATGGTCATGTTAACTATATAGATGATCTTGCCCCTGATGAGCTAAAGTCCACTGCACAAACACTAGGAACTGCCATAGCATTTGGAATAGGAGGTATATTAGGTAACTATGGAGGTGGATTGATAATCGATAGATTCGATTTGCCTATCTTATACAAGGTAGGTCTTGCTATGTCTGTCGCCGGCGCCGGCTTCTTCCTATTTTCTTTATATAAAACTAATGAAGATAAAACACACAACCCCAATTCCTTTGACTGAATAGTGCTTCTTCGATACAGCAATAATCACTTTACACATATATCTTTTTACTAGGCAAATATTTAAATAACTCCTTGGCTACAGCTACCTCCATATCATTTTCGTTTTTATAATACACTACTCCATCGTCCACATCCATCTGATGGGAAAATATATCTGTATCGAACCTGTTTTTCCCTATCTTCTTAAAGTATTCCCTATTCATCCTAAATACTCCTACATTTACATCATAGATCTTATCCATGGGAAGTGTTGTACACACCTTATCTATAAAATCTTTATATATACTTTCCCAGCCATTAATCTCTATCAAAGGCTCCAAAGATAATCTCACATTCCAACCATCATCTATTGCCTTACAGATGGCATCAATTCTAGCATCTAATGAAGGTGTGCCTTTTTCATACTTTTGTATTATTTCATCAGGTGACAATGTCCATGCAAGGATTACATTGGGGCATGGAGCCAAATCACTTATCTTCCCATAATTTGCACTCTTTGTCCGTATCTCCATGATGAGTTCTTCCCTACTACTTGCAAATTCTATCCACTTCCTAGAATATGGAAGTATTCCTTCCAATGCAAGTAGATCAGTATCATAGGATGTACACAGATACATAGAACCTAGCAGCGATAATTTTCTATCCACAGCCTTGAAAAAATCTTCAATATTTACAAATATCACTATATTGGCCGATTGATACATGCCCTGTAGATAACAATAATGGCAGTCATATATACAATTGAGTACTGCAGATGCATAATAAAAATGTCTATTCCCAAAATTCTCACAGATCTCTGGCCCCTCATATAAGAACGGTTCATCTTTCACAGCAAGTATTATATTTTGATAATTTTTTTGTAACCAAAAATTCTGTCTTGGCCGATTGAACACATTCTTATAATGCTTTATAGGAATTATGCGGGCATATTTAAATCTATTCAAGAGTATATCTGCCACATCATATTCCAAAGCTCTGTCCTCTACATATATATGAGAAAATCTATTTGCTCCAGAATATTTCTTTGAGTTTTTCAAATTCTCTCTTTACCTCCTCCTTGCTTTCTATTTGAATATCAAATATGTATTCAAGGGATGGTAAACCTTTACCTGTTCTAAGTTTGTATTTGAATGCCATATCATACAATTCATATGTTTGAGAAACAGTAAACCTAAGTCTTTTAGCTATCCGCTCAAGGTATATCTTTTCATTTGCATCCAATACTGTAACTGCATTTTCTATGTTATAGCGCATTGCCTTACATACATTATCTATATGAGGAATAGACATATCTATCATATTCATTAATTCATTCTTTTTTGGTATACATCCATCTATATGATCAGACACTACTTTTATACACGATATCCTATGAGGCGGTAAAAAAGTGCTTGCTGCCTCAAAAAATCCCGATGCCTCCATATCTACAAATTCTTCTCCTATATAAATACCACTAACCTGACTGCCATGGGTTTCCAATCCTCCCTCTACCATATCATGAGAAAAGAATATATCGGGAAAATATTCATACGATGTATCTGCATCTACTATCTTATTTATCAATATAGGCATACCCAATGAATGTTTCCTATCCTGTGCCCCACATAAACCTACATTTATAACTGCACAGTGGTCTATATCCCCAATATTGGATAGCATATATGTAGTGGCTATACTAGAACATATCTTACCCACACCACTTATTATAAGTATAATATCCTCATGTCCATATATCCTAAAATATGGATTTTTTATTCC
>DGES01000091.1:3359-5012 GCA_002386065.1 Firmicutes bacterium UBA3920 | reverse complement strand
CCTGGTAAAAACTCTAAGGGTACTTGGTAGTGATATGGAGGACGACCATCACTATAATCAACATGCCTATCTCCTATAATCTCTAATCTGTCCAACACTCCCATAATTACTCTATGACTACTGTCGAAATTACACTCAACTATTGGCGGTTCTCCTTCTATAACGCTATTACATTGTATACAAAAAGTACGATGATATTTGCCCAACCTAGGATCTAAGCCATAATTTCCTACAATTCCTCGCCCCTCCTCGCATTTTAAGGCCATAACTACCTCTTTATAGTTAAGGGATTCTAGCTCCATTACATTGTATTCCCTTCCCATCTTAGGAAGAGAATGGGCATCAGAATTACTAAGGAATGTCATATCATCTAATTCGGATATGTTATACGCCATATATGTGTCCGCACTGAGGCCCAACTCTATAGCATATATATGCTTAAAGATGTTGCTGTCATATACATTTCTCAGCCTATCTGTGCAATTTCCATATACACCTTTATACGGGGTAAATACATGGGCTGGTATATATAAACCACCCATGTCTAATACAAGCTGAAATAATTCATTCAATGTCAATCTACTCATAGTACTGTTTTTATATATATTTTTCATATGGCTTTTTATCTCTTTCGAAAATGCCTTTATACCTTCTAAATGGGGAAAGAAGGCAAGAGAATGAGCACTTCCACCTTCTTTCTCCCTAGTTTCAATTTCTGCGCCGGCGATAATCATAATACTATCCCTATATATAAAACCTCCTTCTTTGAGCTCCACAAGCTCACCACTCTCAAGAAGTTTTTCTATATCTCGAATTACATATGGAGATATGGCATCTACAACACCAATTATGTCTATACCCTTTCGGTTTTTTGCTTCATATGCAATTTGCTCAAAAGTAAGATTGTTTGCTGTTCCCATCTTAATCACATGTCCATCAGACGAGCGACCTATATGCACATGTAAATCTACGAAATACTTTTTCACACACGATTCTCCTTTTAAAAGATATTTAATACAGAGTCGTATCTTATCTTTCTCACAAAAGTACTATACCAATGTATTATAGTCATTGTCAATATAATATCCTTTATTTGAATCTTCTTTAAAATTACAACATCAATGGATTCTTAAAAGAATTGAAAATATATTTAAATATCAGGATCTATCATAAAAAATTGACACATCGTTTATATGCTGCATTCTTCATTCAATTTGTTTAGTTTTTAAAGTTTCCTATCATTTCCATGTTACAATATTGTATACTGTATAAATAAGTATATGTTGGAAGTTTTGACAGAGATTTTTTAATAAAATTAATCTGTTAAAGCTATAAAAATATTCACGTTCAATAATAAAATGAAGGATTTGAATAATTTTTATGGATAACTACATTTACTAATTTATAATAATTATAGCAATTATCCATGAACAAATAGGATAAAATTAGGATGCAGGTGGTATAGTGGACATATCTTTAGGTGAAAAATTACGACTTCTTCGCGAAAAAAGAGATTGGACACAAAAGCAAGCAGCAGATATATTTGGTATAACAAGTGGTGCCCTATCTAACTACGAACGAAATAAACGGACACCCGATATTCATACATTGAAGAAAATTGCCGAAGTATATGGAACTAGTATAGATTATATT
>DGES01000091.1:2932-3133 GCA_002386065.1 Firmicutes bacterium UBA3920 | reverse complement strand
TAAAGTATTTTATTTTATTTTATAATATTAAACCTAGACATACATTTTATATCCCCTTTGTGTTTCGAGTTTCGAATTGCCTTTTTTATAGGTATTACATATGAAGAACCCGTTTGAGGATGTTCTATTATACATACATCCACACCATATATATCTTCAATATTTGCCTCTGTTATAACTTCTTTAGGCACTCCCTTTGCC
>DGES01000091.1:1782-2629 GCA_002386065.1 Firmicutes bacterium UBA3920 | reverse complement strand
TTTTTCAAATTGTAGCATCTTTATAAGGTCTAATATTTCCATCTGATAATATATATCAAGATGGGATACTGGTTCATCCATTATGAGTATATCTGCTTCCTGGGCTAATGCCCTTGCTATCACAACACGCTGCATTTCACCGCCACTCAATTGTGTTACAGGTCTATCTCTTAAATCCCATGTATTTGTATATTCCATTGCATACTTGGCAATTTCCATATCTTCAGGGCCTTCATCTTCAAATCGCTCTAGATAGACCTGCCGGCCCATAAGCACTATGTCAAGGGCAGAAAAATCAAAATCTATATAGGTGTTTTGGGGAACGACTGCCATATTACGAGCACGTTCCCTATTTGTATAGGATAGGATATCTCTCTTTTTTAAAAATACAGTACCCCTATTAGGTACTAAAGCCATCGTGATATTACGCAAAAGAGTAGTCTTACCTGAGCCATTAGGACCTAAAATAGTAGTAAACTTTCCTGTTTCAAAGCCTAGGTTTATGTCCTTCAATATATGGCTATTCCCATAATACCAATTGAGATGTCTAGTGTATATAATAGAATTATTCTGAGCTCTTTCATACATAACTCCACTTCCCATTCTCTATATTTTTTTATTATCAATAAATATCTATTTACTAATAGCCATATACATATCATAGAATGATAATTAATTATATAATCTCATAATATATCTAAATTTTACCTTCTCTCTTAGATTTCAGTAGAAGATGAAGAAAAAATGGTGCACCAAATATTGCAGTGATGACTCCCACTGGAATCTCCACGGGGGGCATAATAATCCTCGCTAAAGTATCTGCCAACATTAAAAATATACCACCTAC
>DGES01000091.1:0-1533 GCA_002386065.1 Firmicutes bacterium UBA3920 | reverse complement strand
ATTCAACATCTACACCGAGATACTTGGCATTTTCTTCACCTGTAAGTATTATATTGAGATCCCTGCCATAAGCATAGATTACCACCATACCAATAACAGTAGCAGCGATTTCTAATAAGACCTTCTCCCAACTAGCACCAGTAAAACTGCCCATAGTCCATAGAACTATTCTATCAAGTTTTTCCCTATCTAATATCATAAATAGGGAGATGAGGGAGGATAAAAGGGAGTTTATGGCGACACCTGCTAATATTAAGTGAGTCATAGAAGTCCTGCCCTGACCCTTACCTAGATTATATACTATAAGAGTAGTCAATATGGCACCTATAAATGCCATAATGCTAGTTCCTCCTATACCCAAAATATTTGATAAGCCAAATACTATACTTAAAGTACCCCCAAATGCTGCTCCTGCAGATACTCCCAATATATACGGTTCTGCCAGTGGATTCCTAAAGAGCCCTTGATATGTGGCACCTGCCAAAGCAAGAGCAGAGCCTGAAAACATAGCCAATAATACCCTGGGAAGACGTATCTTCCATACTATAGTCTCCGCAGAATTAGGAAGTGTCCCCATATTTATCTTCTCTCCGATTATAGGCAGCCTACTTAATATTATCTTCAATGCATCTATCATGTCTATATCTGCCGCTCCCACTGAACAACTAAAAAACATTACAATAAGTAGCATTACAATAAGAATGTATAAACCTAGCCTATACTGTCTCTTTTTCTGTATATATGCCATATAAACTCCCCATCCCCATATTTAAATATTCTATTCAAAAAGTTCTGGATGAATCGCTTTGGCAATTTCCTCTAATGCCTCAACTAACCTCGGACCTGCCCTTGAGATAATATCAGCATCTACAACTGCCACATTACCTTTCTTTACAGCAGTAAGTTCCCTATATCCTTCTAAATCTTTTAATTCTTCTATATCTCCAGCCTCGCTTGATACTATTAATATTTCTGGATCTTTTTCAATCAACTTCTCCATACTATATTCTAACCATGGGCTATCACCATCAGCAGCTATATTAATGCCTCCTGCCATATTTATAAGCTCATCCATGAAACTGCCAGGCCCTGCTGTCCAGTTGCCTCCTTCCCAACCCATCACAAAATAACAATCCTTTTTTTTGGCATCTTTGACCTTATCTTGTATAGAAGCAACTTTTCCTTTCATGTCCTCAACTAGCTCATTTGCCCTATCTGCCTTTCCTGTTATCATGCCTATATCCAATATGGATTGATAAGCGCCTTCAAAATCAATACCTTCTATGACTACCACAGGAATTTCAGCATCTTCTAATTTTGCTATCATATCTTCACTAATACCTGTGCCTGCTATAACTAGATCACTCTCTAGTTCTACTATCTTTTCTATGTTAAGTTCATATGCATCTCCTACTTGTTCCTTGGACTTTGCCTCTTCAGGATAATTACAAAACCGGGTCACACCCACTACCCTATCACCTAACTCAAGTGCAAAAAGAATTTCAGTAGTCGAAGGAAGTAGAGATACTATCC
>DGES01000020.1:621-4126 GCA_002386065.1 Firmicutes bacterium UBA3920 | reverse complement strand
AGATGTGAATAAGAGACAGGATATAGGCTGTATAAAAGGAGAAAAAGCTATTGGTTTTGCAAAACCAATAGCTTTTTCTCCTTTTATATCTACTCTTCTTTTTCTCCATTCGACAACAAAAAATACATGTATATGCTCGATACAGATACACTAGGAATTGTCATAGCCACAATTCTTCTAAGGCGATTTATGTCGTCTCCCCTTAATTTAGGATTCCATAAATATATTGGTAGGAGTTCCATTAGGATAGGCATGTTTTTAAGCGTCTTTATTATATCTGCTTCCTTAACATTAGATATTACTAGAAGAAGTTCATCTATATGTTCTTTAAAATCATCTCTATTAATTATTTCAGTATATCTATCTAATATCATTTTATTTATATCCTGTAGAGTATATATATTTCGTCTATCTATATTAAAATGATTAGCAGTTATCTCAGCCATGGCAGTAATAAAGGAAACTTTTGAACCCTTTTCTTTAATAATATCTTCTTGCATATTTTTTCTTATCAATTTATATATTTTTTTTATTATCATCTTGTTTACAGGTAGTAAGGCATCGCTATATTTTACACCTATTATAGAATATATATCTTCTAAATGTGATAAGGTTATAACAAATTCTTTTGCATGTTTTTCAGGGATATCTGATAGATAATAGTTATTTCCCTTTACCTTGTCAAACGCCTTTAAAGTATCTAAATATCCAAGTTCTATGTTAAGCTTAGATCGTTCACTATTAAAATCAAGTATCTTCCCCAAATCCTCAGAATTTTGTATGTGAACTATATTGAGTTCTGACAGTTCTAAATCCTTTGGAAGCCCATCTTGTGAGATATCTACAACTATTAGATCTCTTATATTTTTTTTTAGCATAAGAGATATTGGAAGATTGTTATATATCCCCCCATCTATGAACTTCTTATTGTCAATTTCAATGGGTTTAAAAGACGGAAAGCAAGCACTTGCCAATAGATAATCAATCAATTTCCCCTCAGGTATATCCTCTTTAAAGAGTTCCTCAGCCTCTAAATCAGTCAAAGAAAATGTAACTAATCCAAAATCCATAGTAGAACGCCTCACTTTCTCCTCATCTATCACACTATGCAAAAGATTAGATAAGGGAGTTATATCTAGCCCTCCAGATATAATAGCATTCCTTATAGCCGACAACATTTCCACTGGATATTTGTATAGATCAGATATAGATTTTATATCTCTTTGGAATTGTATTATATCTCCTACCGATAAACTGCTCCACATAGAATACGCAGTATTAAAATCTCCTTGTACTACCATTGCACCATTCAATGCCCCTACTGAAGTACCAGTTACTGCAATTATTGGTATATCAAGTTCACGAAGGGCCTTCCATACTCCAATTTCATAGCTTCCCCTCGCCCCTCCTCCTGCTAAAACTAGTCCATAGCCGTTCATTATCTACTACGCCTCCAGATTTTTCTATATGATAGCTATATTATAGCATTTATAAATGGAAAATACACCTCCATATTATTTTGAATATCTATAGATATACATTCCGCTCTTGGTAAGTAAAAAAATGGCTAAAGACGATTTTTACAAAAAGTGTTTCTTTTAATATTGTCGTTTTTAAAAACAACAGCATTTTTATAAAGAAATTTTCAGAGATCTGTGTCATATATGTTTGACTTCTCTACAAAAAATTTTTCTTGAGCTTTAAAAAACTATTGCTTTACTCTTCTAAATGTAGTATTATATATCCTAAATATAGAAAATTTAAATTCTATGAAGAGGAATAGTAGTCAATTGCAACTATTTAAAGCGAACTGGGAATAGTGAAAGCCTAGTAATATAGCTCTTGATGAATGGACCTCTAAGATATAGTGCGAAATCTATACTAGACAGTAGCAACTATCGGAAGCCTACCGTTATCAAAGGACAGGGCATGTCAGTGCCCCATATAAAGCTGATGCCTTGTGCATAATTTAGGTGGCACCGCGAATTAACCTTCGTCCTAATATGGAAACGAAGGTTTTTTTATTTAAAAAATTAAAATAAGGAGTGTTTTTAATGAATCTAAAAAAATTTATTTTAAGTTCTCTTTTATTAGTAATAGGTCTTATACTTCATCAGATAGCCCCTCCATTGCTCATGGGGATGAAGCCAGATTTTTTGCTTACCATGATGTTTATTGCCATAATGCTATGTAACGACTATAAGTTGGCAACTATAATAGGAATAACATCTGGGCTCTTAACAGCAGCTACTACTACATTCCCAGGTGGACAAATTGCAAATATTATTGATAAATTGATAACTTGTCAGATCGTATTTCTACTAAATAAAATCCTTGGAGAGAAAACAAATGAATCTATTAAAATGCTCATAATAGCAGCAATGGGAACATTAGTCAGTGGATTTGCATTTTTAACCGCTGCACTTTTTACTGTCGGCTTACCAACTTCATATAAGGCATTGACCTTTACTGTTGTACTTCCTGCTACAATAGTCAACACTATTGTATCGATAATAGTATATAAAGGAGTGGCACTGGCACTCAAACATTCAAGACTAACTTTGTGAAAGCCTATAAAATAAGAGCTTCTTCCATATCTGGTTAGCAAGCTCTTATTTTATAAATTTTTCTTTAATATAGAACTAGTATCTAGATTTTTTTAAATATCACAATTCTGCATCATAAAAATAATATTTCCCTTATAATATTAAGCCTCCAACAAAAACGCTCTGTAACACTTCACCGCTTCATATATATCTGCTTTACATACGACTTCCCAAGGGGCATGCATATTATGAACTGGCACACCACAATCTATTACATTCATACCATAGTTAGCCAATATATATGCTATTGTGCCTCCTCCCCCTTGATCTACTTTGCCCAGCTCCGATGTCTGCCATATTACATTATGCTTATCCATTATATCTCGTATCTTTGCTATATATTCAGCACTAGCATCATTAGAACCAGCTTTTCCTCCGCTACCTGTATATTTGTTAAAAACCACACCTCTACCAAAATAAGCACAGTTCTGTTTTTCTACTACAGATGGATAATTTGGGTCATAGGCAACACTCACATCTGACGATAACATATTAGAATTTGCAAGTGCCCTTCTCAATTTTATCTCGCTATAATCACCTGAGATATTCATAATCTCTGCTAATGCATTTTCAAAGAATCTAGAATGCATACCTGTAGCACCTACACTTCCTATCTCTTCTTTGTCAACCAGCAAGGTTACACATGTTTTCTCTGGCTCTTCTATTTCCATCATAGCCTCAAAAGATGTATATGCACACACTCTATCATCATGTCCATAGCCCATTATCATACTTCTATCTAAACCAAAATCTCTCGCAGCGCCTGCAGGAACTATTTCAATTTCAGCCGATATAAAGTCTTCTTCCTCTATATCATATTTCTCCTTAAGAATTCTAAGTATATTGGCTTTAACCCTATTTTCTTTTTCATTATCACTTTTTAATGGTATATTACCAAC
>DGES01000020.1:0-408 GCA_002386065.1 Firmicutes bacterium UBA3920 | reverse complement strand
ATGTATAAGAAGATCAGATACACCAAATACAGGATCATTCTCTCCATCCCCTATATTTATATCTATTACAGTACCATCCTTCTTGACTAATACACCATGCATGGCAAGGGGAAGGGCAACCCATTGATATTTTTTTATCCCTCCATAGTAATGAGTCTTCATCATAGCAAACCCGGTATCCTCATAGAGTGGATTTTGCTTTAAATCCAGCCTCGGTGAATCTATATGGGCTCCAAGAAGTCTAAGTCCCATTTCAAATGGCTCTGTCCCGATGACGAATAAACACAGGGATTTACCATAATTATCTACATATACTTTATCACCTGCTCTTAAAGTTTCACCACTTGTTATTATGTCGTTTAAATTCTTATATCCCTTTTCCTTTGACAATTCTATAAATGTATCTAC
>DGES01000084.1:514-2545 GCA_002386065.1 Firmicutes bacterium UBA3920 | reverse complement strand
TTATTTGTATATTCCGTGACTAAGAATAGGACTGTGAGCACAGCGACTGCTGTTATTGGGGGAGTTGTAATAGCTATTGTTTATTTTATAGATAAATCTGTGTATGATACATTTATAATGGACTTTTTCGGATGGTTTTCTCTATTAAAGAGATATGAAGGTTTTTCCATGGGAGTGCTCAGTATAAGTCCAATAGTTTATTATATTACCTTTTCATTTGCATTTTTATTCCTCACAGTGAGAGGAATAGATAAGAGAAGATGGATCTAAGGGGGATGGATGTGAAAAAGTTTGAACAGTTGTTTAATGATAAAAAAGTCAAATATGGTGGTTATTCATCAATTATGATAGCGGTGGTAATTGCCATATTGATAGTAATAAATCTTGTAGTTGATCAGATCCCTCTCAAGTGGGATCTTACTGCAAATCAGATGTATTCATTATCTGATCAAACCTATAAGATATTGGATAATCTAGATCAAGAAGTGAATATAATAGCATTATATGAGGCAGGGAAGGGAAATGCTATTATAGATGAAATATTAGATAGATATACTTCGTATTCAGATAAAGTAAAAATAGAATATGTAGATCCTGTGAAGAATCCAGGATTTGTCAAAAAGTTTGATGAAGATGGACAAGGTATTAGTCAAGGTAGTTTAATTGTGACAAGTGGAGATAAGGTAAAAGTAATAAGTAGCTATGATCTCTATAACTATAGCTATCAAGACTATACACCTCAGATTGAATCTTTAGCAGTTGAACAGAGGGTTACAGGAGGAATAATGTATGTAACATCTGATGAAAATCCTAAGATATACGTTTTACAAGGCCATGGTGAGCTAGGGATACCTTATGATGTACAAAAACAGCTAGATACTGAAAACTATGAGGTGGAGGATTTAAATCTTGTAACGGCGGATGCTGTACCTGAAGATGCCGACATATTATTCATATCCTCTCCTAAACGAGATTTGACAGAAGAAGAGGAGGAGAAAATAAGAGATTATTTGGAGAATTCAGGTAAAGCAGTATTCCTTATGGATATTTTAGATACTGAAGTACCAAATTTTGAATCTATATTGAAGAGCTATGGAGTTGGACTACAAAAAGGATTGATAATAGAGCAGGATAAGAATCACTATGTAAGCAATCCACTATACTTGGTTCCTAATTTGGAGAGTCATGATATAGTGACTCCTATAAAGTCAACTGATATGTATACACTGATGCCTGCGGCTCAACCAGTAGAGGAATTAGATGTCAAACGTCGTTCTCTTGAGATAGAGCCTCTACTTACGACATCAGAGGAAGCTTGGCTCAAGACAGATTTTGACGATCAGAGTCTAGAGAAAGGAGCAGAGGATATATCTGGTGCTTTCAATATAGCAGTAGCTATCACAGATAAACCTGATGACTATGAGGCAGAGCCTACTCAATTAGTAGTTATAGGTAATTCAAGTTTTATAAATGGCCAATTTGCTACGCAAATACCTGGGAATATGAATTTTCTATTAAATAGCTTTAACTGGCTACGGGGTGAGGAGGAGAGTATCTCCATAAGACCTAAGAGTTTAACTCTTCAACGTCTCAATATGACCAGTCAGCAAATTCTTATATTGTCTATTATAGTGGTGATAGTTATTCCTGCCATAGTGTTTATAATGGGCATTGTTGTATGGTCGAGGAGGAGACATCTATGAAGAAGTCTAAGAATATCATTATTTTGGTTGTGGTTTTAGGTCTGTTGATAGGAGCATATTATTTAATAGGCAATAAACCACAGGATGAAGAGGATGACTTTTCTGATACGGCAATAGAATTATCTAAATTTGATAAAGAAAAATTGACCAAGATGACATTAAAGACATCTGAGGGAACGCTTACCCTTACTAAAGAAGGGGAAGAATGGAAAGTTGACTATCCATATGATATTGTTCTTGATGAGTCAGCTATTGATGATTTGGCATATAGTTTTGCCAGTTTATATGCAGAAGAGATAGTGGAGGAGGCACCAGAAGATCTTAGTGA
>DGES01000084.1:0-206 GCA_002386065.1 Firmicutes bacterium UBA3920 | reverse complement strand
TTTGGAAGATGACCAGTCCTTACAATCAGCCCATGGGTGTAGATGGGAATAGTATCTCGAGTTTTTTAGAAGCGATTTCCACTCTATCTATAAAAGATTTTATAGATGACGCGCCGGCAGATTTGGGCACATATGGCTTAAAAGAACCAAAAGGCGAGGTTATAATAAAAGATAGCGAGAATAAACTTCATATCTATATAGGAGAA
>DGES01000106.1:52517-52805 GCA_002386065.1 Firmicutes bacterium UBA3920 | reverse complement strand
GCCGGCAGATTTGGGCACATATGGCTTAAAAGAACCAAAAGGCGAGGTTATAATAAAAGATAGCGGGAATAAACTTCATATCTATATAGGAGAAGAGTACGATGATGAGACAGTATATTTTAAGACAGATGATGGAGATTCTGTATATACTATAGAAAAGAGCAAATTAGAGTTCATGGATATAAAGCCCTTTGAATTGGTAGAAAAATTTGCATATATAGTGAATATAGATGATGTGGATAAGATAGTCGTAGAAGGCGGCGGTAAATCTCATACTTTAACCCTTAC
>DGES01000106.1:51882-52269 GCA_002386065.1 Firmicutes bacterium UBA3920 | reverse complement strand
CTAATAGGTCTTATAGTAGATGCAGAAAACAATGAAGAACCCAATGCCGATCCAGAGGTAAAGACCACCTTCTTTTTAAACAAGGGCAAAGAGAGGGAAGTCCATGTCGATTATGTACCATATGACAAAGATTTTTATCTAGTTGTAAGGAATGGCAAAGCTGAATTTTTAATATCACAAAAACAAGTCAAGAATATGTTAAACGATTTGGAGCTCTTAATAGAAGGCAAACTTGAAAAGTAATTTAACATGTGATCTTAATATATTCCCCTTGAGGTAGACAGACTAAAATAAAATCTGATACCTAGAGGGGTCTTTTTATTTAATGATTGCCTTTGACATATCTTTTGGTATAATTAGAACATACTTAAAATAGAAGGGGATTAA
>DGES01000106.1:49597-51640 GCA_002386065.1 Firmicutes bacterium UBA3920 | reverse complement strand
TCTATAAGTGCCCAAGGTTTGCGTTCGCTGGCAAAACAACTAAAGGCCTATGATCTATCAGATAAGGTAATAATACTCTGCATGAAGGGGTTAGAGGCAGGAAGTGGTAAGCGACTTACCGAGGTGTTTAAAGAAGAGGTGGATTATGATATAAATCCTGCAATATGGGTAGGTCCAGGACATGTACAGGATTTTGTAAAGGGAAAGCCCAATTGTATGGTGATAGATTGTGAAGATATAGATACGACTAAATGGATAGTAAAAAATTTGAATAGTCGTCTTATACGGTTTTATTATGGCTGTGATTTGATAGGTAATGAGATCGGTGCCGCCTCCAAAAATGTAATGGGAATTGCAGCTGGCATGTTAGACGGTGTAGGACTTACTAGTTTAAAAGGTGCACTTATGGCACGGGGGACAAGGGAGATATCTCGGCTCATAGTGGCTGCTGGTGGAGATGAGATAACAGCATATGGACTTTGCCACTTGGGAGATTATGAAGCTACCCTTTTTTCTAGTCATAGTCACAATAGAAGATTTGGCGAAGCATGGGTAAAGGGTGAACCTTTTGCTAAGCTTGCAGAGGGAGTAGATACCACATCTGCTCTTATGATACTTTCAGAGAAATATGATGTAGATCTTCCCATATGTAGGGGAGTACATTCTATAATATTTGAGCATCAAGATCCCGAAAAAGTATTGGAAAATATGTTTTTGCGATCTATAAAGTTTGAATTCTTCTGATAATATGTTGTATAATTATACAGTAAAAGATACATATGAGGTGGGTAAAATTGAAATTTGATCATGAGATAGTAGGAAAGATAGGTTCTATGGCTCTCATCAGGAGAGATGAACATGATATTGATTATAATGTATTTAGCAGACTAGGGATGGATCTTTCTCCTGATTTTATATGGGTCAGCTCCGGCGCTGTGGAAATTGGTCGTTTAGACTATATGAAGAGGAACAATGGAAAACAACTTGAAGGAATAGATGATTTTATAAAGTCCGATTATGCAGCACAAGGGCAGCACATACTTATGGAGAACTATAGACGTTTTATAAAGCCCCAGTATTCGGTGAGACAAATATTAGTGGAACACCAACATTTTAACAATCCAGAAAAACGAGAATTTATAAGGCAGCTCCTATTGCGTTCGGTTAAGCAAAATGCAATATCTATAGTTAATTATAATGATTCTGTGAGCAGTGAAGAGATACGTAAAATGGAGCTATATGGTTTAAAGCAAAATAATACCGATGTAGTAGAATGTATAGATAATGATGAAACTGCTGCCCAGATAGCAGTACTAGTTCGGGCTCGTCTTTTAATATTACTTACTTCTGCTCCAGGATTATTGAAAGATCCAAATGATCCTTCTACATTAATAGAGACTGTGGAGGGTAAGGATGTATATGAACTTGTAGAAAAAATAGGTGAACTTGAAAAATATTGTAATGGCAGTAGTAGAAAGGGCTCTCAGGGTATGAAGGCAAAGCTTAAATTTTTAGAAGAGCCAATAAAATATGGTACCACAGTTATAATAGGTCATTCTAAATACAGGCTTAAGGATCTTATAGAGGGAAATGTAGAGCGTACTATATTTAGAGTGAGATAGGGAAATTTAAAAAGGCAGGAACTTAAGACCTGCCTTTTTGCGTATTATTCTTCTTCAATACCGTTATGTTCATTAAAAAATTGTTCTAGAGCATCTACTATTTCATCGAGCTTATCATCATCTATGGGTAAGAAAACTTCTCCTTCTTCGTCTGATGAAACTTGCATTATATAGATATCCCTTTCATCTTCATTACATTCAGGACATTCATCGTTGCATTCATAATCGGCTTCCATCAACATGGCGAATTCTTCACCATCATATTCAAAAAGATCTATGATCTCCATAGGGTATTCAGAACCATCTTCATCGGTAAATAATACAATATTTTTTTCATTATCCATGGCATTTACCGCCTTTCTTTATATAATTAGCTATATTGTACATTATATTTGAACAAGCTACAACCTTTTATTGATAA
>DGES01000106.1:45186-49419 GCA_002386065.1 Firmicutes bacterium UBA3920 | reverse complement strand
GATAAAAAAAGAAAAATTTTATTGTTTGTTTAGAACCAATAACACAATATCTATATAGTTTATTATACCACTATATAAATATGATATTCTTAAAGTTATAAAATGGAAAATTCTATTGCCCTTTAGGATTTTGATTGTTATAATATAGAGAGATGTCGTATAATGAGGTGATAATATCAGTCACATGAGGATAAAAAAATGTATTTTGATGTTTTTAGTCGTATCCATTACTCTAATAGGTTGTACTCAAATTGGTATGAAGGAGTATACAAAGAATATATTTGCTTTAGATACCTATATAACATTGACGGCTTATGGTAGAAGAAATACCCCAAAAATATTGGAGAAAGCTGCACAAAGGATAGAAGAAATAGAGAATAGAATGAGTACAGAGATAGATACTAGTGATGTAGCCCTTATAAATAAAAATGCAGGTATATCTCCAGTGGAGATCCATGATGATACTTTTTATGTAATTGAAAGAGCTCTTTGGTATTGTAATATGTCAGATGGGGCTTTTGATATAACTATATACCCAATAGTTAAACTCTGGGATATTAATGGCGATAATCCTAGAGTACCTGAAAAAGAAGAAATACAGGAAGTTTTGGCGTTGGTAGATTATACTAAGGTTATCTTGGATAGGGAAAAAAAGACGGTGTTCTTAAGTGCACCTAATATGGGTATAGACTTAGGTGCCATAGCAAAAGGTTATGCAGCAGATGAAGTTGTGCGGATATTAGAAGAAGGTGGTATAGAGCATGGAATCTTAAATCTAGGAGGAAATATATCTGTAATAGGGAATAAACCAGATGGAACCTTGTGGAATATAGGGATACGCGATCCAAGGGAAGAGGAGACGGGGTCACAATATTTGGCTATTGCTAAGATATCTGATTGTTCAATAGTAAGTTCTGGAGATTATGAGAGATATATTAAGGACATATATGAGAAGACAGGTATTCGATATCATCATATATTTGATCCTAAGACAGGGTATCCTGCGGATTCAGGATTAATAGGGACATCGGTCATATCGAAAAGATCAATAGATGCTGATGCTCTGTCGACTTGCCTATTTGTAATGGGGCAGGAGAGGGGTTTAGATTTTCTCAAAAATGTAGAGGGAAGTAGTGGGATTTGTATAGATAGTGCTAAAAAAATATACATATCATCTGGTATGGATGATGTTTTAGAGATTACAAGTGAGGAGTATAGATTAGAAAAGTGAAAAACCTAAAGATAGGTGATATATTCATATATATATTGTTGGTGGTATTTGCGGCCATAGGCTTTATAGGCATGAAATCTATGGTCGGTGTGGAGGGAAAGTCAAGGGTTGTGTTAGTACTCTTAGATGGACAAGAGGTAGAGGAAATACGTATTAGTCCAGATATGGAAAAGAAAGAGATTCGTATAGATACTGGAAATGGGACGTATAATATAGTTAGTATAGATGGGGATGGAGTACGAGTGGTTGAAGCTAGTTGTTCAGATAAATTATGTATAAAACAGGGAAATATAGATAGTCCTGGTCAATCTATTGTTTGTCTACCTAATAAACTGGTTATAAAAATAATAGGAGATAATAATTCTCCTATAGACGATATAACCTATTGAGGGAGCGATTTAAGTATGAATACAAGAGATATGGTTATTTTGTCCCTCATAACTGCACAGGCCATTGTACTCCACTATATTGAAGGTTTTATACCAGTACTTGCTCCGGGTGCAAAGCTAGGATTGGCAAATATAATGACAATTGTTACATTGTATATATTTGGGGCGCGGTATGCTCTTGTGGTATCGGTAATTAGAATATTATTAGGCTCCCTCTTAAGTGGAAATCCAATGGGAATATTGTTTAGTATGGTAGGAGGTATATTGAGTTGGCTGATTATGGCTATACTTAAGGGGTATCCTGAATATTTTACTTTAGTGGGCGTTAGTACCGCCGGCGCAGCATTTCATAATTTAGGGCAGTTAGCTACGGCATCAATTTTATACAATACAATTGGCATATTTTTTACCTACCTTCCTATGCTAATGCTCACATCAGCTATAACTGGATATTTTATAGGATTTGCATCACGTCATATAATAGATTATTTAGAAAAACATGTATGAAAAATCCTGTTAAGCTATATCTATAATTTTCTAGTACTAAATATAAACTTTTATTATAAAAAATGTTAAAAAAGCATATGAAAAATGAGAAGTATGTAGTATAATATGTTAGTGTGTTTAAGAGAAAGACAAGTATCATGTACAGGGTGGTTGAGAATGTATGATTTGACAAACATAAAACGGGAAATAGAGTGTGTGAGAAACCATTTGAATACGGCAATCAAGTATAAAGCAGATAAAGAGTATATCTTAATTGTAAGTAGGATGTTGGATAATCTGATATATGAATATTATATTATACAGGATAAGAAGAAAAAAGATGGGCTATTGAAAAAAGTAGATATTGATGGTAAAATGAAAAAAAGCTGTGATGAGGAATAGTATGGTGTATATTTGAAAGAGAGGAAGTCCTAGGCTGAAAGATTTCCATGCATACCAGAACCCGCCTCTGAGCTGCAGGCTAGAATGGAGTATAGACTGTCGGGTGATGCCGTTATACAATATAAGGGTTCACATTATGTCTTTTAATGTGCTTATAAAGGTGGTACCGCGGAGCTTCCGTCCTTTAATGGGATTGGGAGCTTTCTATTTTCATGGATACTTATAGAATATAAATACAATATGGAAAGGAGTAGAATCATATGTCTAAGAAGGAGCAAAAGTTTGTAACTCATATAACATCACAAGAAGAGGATTTTTCTCAATGGTATACGGATGTCATAATAAAGGCTGATTTGGTAGATTATTCTCCTGTCAAAGGTTTTATGGTAATAAAGCCTTATGGCTATGCTATTTGGGAGAATATACAAAGGGAGCTAGATGATAGATTTAAAGCTACGGGGCATAAAAATGCATATTTCCCTCTTCTCATACCAGAGAGTCTTTTAAGGAAAGAAGAGGAACATGTTGAAGGTTTTGCGCCGGAAGTGGCATGGGTTACCCATGGAGGTAATGAAAAGCTTGCCGAGCCGTTGGTGATTCGCCCTACATCAGAGACTATAATATGTTCTATGTATGCAAAATGGATACAGTCATACAGGGATCTTCCCCTATTATATAATCAATGGTGTAACGTGGTAAGATGGGAGAAATCTACTCGTCCTTTTTTACGAACATCTGAATTTTTATGGCAGGAAGGACATACTGCACATGCAACTAAGGAGGAGGCCCAGGAAGAGACACTAAAAATGCTTGAAGTCTATAGAGAATTTGCTTATAATGTGCTTGCTATTCCAGTTATAACTGGACAGAAGACGGAAAAAGAGAAATTCGCCGGCGCACTGTACACATATACGATAGAGGCTCTTATGCAGGATGGTAAAGCACTACAGGCTGGCACCTCTCACAATCTAGCACAACATTTTGCTAAGGTGTTTGATATACAGTATTTAGACAGAGATGGGCAACTTAAATATGTATGGCAGACATCTTGGGGCGTATCTACACGTCTCATTGGTGGCATAATAATGGTACATGGTGATGAGAGGGGATTAGTGCTTCCACCTAAAGTTGCACCGATTCAGGTAGTAATTGTGCCAGTTGCGATGCATAAGCAAGGAGTTTTAGATAAGGCGTACGAGATATATGATAGACTTAAAAAAGTAGGTATTAGGGTAGAATTAGATGACAGGGATACCCAAAGTCCTGGATGGAAGTTTAACGAATGGGAACTCAAGGGTGTACCCATAAGGCTAGAAATAGGACCGAGGGATATTGAAAATAATCAGGTGGTATTGGTGAGAAGAGACAACCTAGACAAGGTATTTGTTTCCATGAATGAATTAGAAGAAAAGACATTAGATATAATCAATGAAGTGCAACGTGGTCTTCTAGATAAAGCTCTTAAAATGCGTGAAGATAGGACCACCTTTGCTAGGGACATAGAGGCATTCAAAAAAGGTATAGATAAGGGTTTTGTGAAAGCCATGTGGTGTGGTTCTAGAGAATGTGAAGATAAGATAAAGGACATGACAGGTGCAACAACTAGATGTATACCTTTTAAAGAGGAACAGATAGACGATAAGTGTATATGTTGTGGTGGAAATGCAAAACATATGGTATATTTTGCAAAGGCATATTGATTGGGGCTACAAGGGATATTTGAAA